>JAEXGX010000194.1 GCA_023450535.1 Pseudomonadota bacterium
AGTACTCTAACCTTTCCTGCGAGCAAGAGCAATCCGGATGAGGTCACGCTTCAGGGCAAGCGCAAATAATGCACTCACCCGAGCTTACTGGCAAAGTCGGTTGCCCGGCGAGTTTTTGAATTTGAAAATGAACCATTGACGGCCCTCCTTCCTTGAAGAGGGGGCAGCTATCCTGAAGCTTATTTTTTGATCCGGAAAGTCAGATACAGATCACCTTGCCAACGTCCTATTTTTTTACCCATGCCTTTCAGGCGGACGGGTTTGCCCACAGCAAAATCCTGGGGCAGGGTGACCTCCAGCGTACGTGGCTCACGGGAAAGCCCCTGCCTGATTTGCAGGCGGATACGCGCGCCGGGGAAAAGATGCGAGGCCGGAAAATACAGTTCCTGTTCTTCATCAATCTGGCTGCGCATCCAGCCTTTAAGCGCCCCGCCAAGTCCTGCCGTCAGATCGAGCTGGAAGTTTTTGTTACCCCATTCCATACTGATCTTTTTCGGTTTCGGAGGTTCTGCCGGCACTTGTTTGCGCTGCTGGATTTCACTGTAAATGTCTTCATAAACCCGGCGGGCGAAAGGGTCATTGAGCAAATCCTGCAACAATGTCTCGCGCTTTGCGTCGGATGTTCCCGTATTGGCCTCCGAAACCGTGGAATCCGCACCTGCGCCATTTCCGGGGGAACTTGAGGCTGTATGCGTGTAGGAATAGTTGCGGCGGTAGGCTTCGGGACGCTTTTGCCCGCTGGCCTGGCGCAGTTTTTCTTCCCGTTCCCGTTCCGCCGCCTTGCGGACTTCCTGCTGACGAATTTTTTCCTGTTTCGCCTGTTCTTGCCGGGCCAGACGCTCGGCTTCCTGCCGTTCAATTTCCCGGCGCAACCACTCACGCCGCTCGGCTTCGCGCTGTTCCTTCTCTTTTTGCGCTTCCCGTTCCCGTGCCTGGCGCTCGGCTTCCTGCCATTCCCGGCGTTCTTTTTCTTTCCGTTCGCGTTCCTGTTGCTCCCTGTAGACATCCTGCCCCTTGCGGGAGGTCTGTTCATCCGGAGCTGGGCCTGCCTTGGGTTTTGCTTGAGCACTCGCGCGTGGGTCGAGATGGCGGATCAGGATAACATAGGATTCATTAAGCTGCTGGAATTGACGGCTTGCCCCTGCATCGGGATTAAGATCCGGGTGCAGAGCAAAGGCCTTGGTCCGGTAGGCGTGCTTGATTTCGTCCAGGCTTGCGCTTTGGGGGACGCCCAGCACGCGGTAACATTCGGCAAGACTGGGAGCAGTAAACTTCATACCGAGTGTTCCCCGTTAGTTGCAGAAGTTGCGGCACTTTCGGAAGTCGGGGAAGTTTTGGAGTTTTCCGCAGTGCGCGGCAGTTCATCTTCATGAACCATGAGCGCTCGTCCTTCCTTGGATGGATCACGAGCCAAAAGTTTATGCGCAATCAGGTAAGCGAACCCTTCGCGCGCAAATGCCGGGTGTTCACAGTCAGCAGGGATGCCGGGGCAGTCTTCCTGCGCCATGGCATGGCTGATCTTGTCCACAAGATTACCCCGAAAATAGGGCCAGGCCCGACATACGTCCGGCCGTACCACATGGATGGAACAGCCGTGATCCGGTGAAAAAAAGGTGCAGAACCCGTCCGGGCCGGTCTTGAGCATGGGTTTGCCGCCCAGATTTTCGGTATGAAGGTCAAGAAAATCCTGCTCCCCCATGCGGAAAAAATCAGCCAGCCGGGGCAAATCGTGTGGGCCGACGACGATGCCGCCTCTTCCAGAACAACTGTGGCCGCAACGGCGGCAGGAAAAACAGCGCTGAGATGAAGGGAAAAGGCGTTTGTGTACAGTTTCTATACACATATCTTCCACCACGGCGACTCCGGCATCAGCCATGAGCTTTCCTGCCTCGGGGCTGGTGATACCTTCCTGCATCCAGAACAGGAGTGGGAGGCGTGGCAAAGCCAAGGCTTCGCGCGCATGGTCCGGGCAGTATTGCGCCGCGCGGAACAGGCAGATGACGTCCGGAGGGGCGGGAAGATCGGCAAGGGAATGAAAAGCGGGCAGTCCCCAAACCTCCCGGCGCACGGGATGCACGGGGAATACCCGATACCCGGCTTCCAACAGATAACGGCCTACATGCTCCACCGGGGAGCCGGGCTTGTCCTTCGCGCCCACAATGGCGATGCTCTGCGCCGCGCTCAGCAGTTCGCGCAGCTTGTCGTCAAACAGCATGAAGCGTCCTTGCGTCTGAAGGGGCGCCCCGTGCGACGGGGCGAAAATATAAAACAATAAAATTGGGACAAAAACGGTAAGAGAATACACAGAATGGAATTATTTAGCAATCTCTCGCAGGGAGTATTTTCCTTTTGGGTGTGGCTCTTTAAATTTGCGCTTGCCTGAGAGCGTAAAGTTCACTCATTATCCGCAATATGCGACAAAAACCGAGAGACTGCACAAAACATAGTCCTCTTGCTGCATTGTTGAAAGCTTTAATATGAATCTGGAGTGTTGCAAAGTTGAAATGCGTTACGGAGTAGAGTGGTGTGAAACTCAGTAAGCCACATTCGCATCGTTCCGGGGTAATCCTAATGCACTTGCGAATGCCACCCAAACAATGCTCCGAAAGGGCGTGCCTGTCACCGAAGGAGGTTACAGGCATGGACAGCAAAGCAAGGCTCCGGCTACAGGCGTGAAACCTGCGAGTTAAAACATAGGGTCTGGCTGGCAGATATTTTCAAT
>JAEXGX010000222.1 GCA_023450535.1 Pseudomonadota bacterium
ACTGTGGCGGAACTGGATTGCACCAACAGCGTAAGCAACATGCCCGCCGTCAGTCCCAGCAAGGGATGATGGCTGAACATGAGGAATATGTCTTGCCGGGTCCGCAGAAAGCTCATGGCTCCTTCCATGGTCTGCATACCGATGAACAGCAGCCCGAAACCCAGCATGCCGCTTCCCATATGGGCCAAGCGTCGTTCTTTGTTGAGGAAGCCGAGCAACACGCCGACGATGACGAACAGGTAGGCGTAATCTTTAATTTTGATGGCCAGAAGCTGGCCGGTCACTGTGGTGCCGACGTTGGCTCCCATGATGACGCCGATAGCCTGTTTCAGCGTCATGAGCCCGGCATCCACAAAGCTCACGGTCATTACCGTGGTGGCGCTGCTGCTCTGGATGAGTACGGTCACTCCGGCCCCTACCAGTACGCCCAGAAAAGGCGTTTTGGTGAGCATGCCGATGATCTGGCGCATGTTGTCCCCCGCCAGACGCTGGAGGGACTCACTGATGAGTCGTATGGCAAAGAGGAAGAGGCCGACTCCTCCCAGGAGCTGAACAAGATTGGCTAACGTCATACGGAAACCTCGCGCGCGTGGAACAGGTTGGCGTGGAGAGAGTCAAGGCGTGCCGCTTTTCGGGACAGGCCGCTGGAATTTGGCAAAATCAGACGCTTTTGGCAAGAAAACATTGAAGAAAAATGAGGCTCGGAGCTGGTGTTTGTTCAACAAAAAGCCCCCGGTCAATCTCGATAGCCGGGGGCAGGAAAGGGATTCGATATTTGCCTTCTTACTTAAGGTCTTCAATGAGCCCGTTGAGCACGGTAGTTTGCTTGGCCAGGCCGGCGGTGGCTTGCGCTGCGCTATCCATAGCCAGGGCCGTTTCATTGGCGATAACAGAGTTTTCAGTGATGGCCTGGGTGATCTGTTCAGAACTCCTGGACTGTTCCATGGCGGCGTTGGCAATGCGTTGCACCTGTTCAGCCACAGACTGTGAAAATTCTACAATGGCCTGGAGCGCTGCACCGGACTGGTTGGCCAGATCAGCCGTAGTGTTGATGGTTTCCACCGCGATCCCCACGCTGGCGGCATTGCTTTTGGCACCGTGCTGGATAGCCTCAATGACGTTTACAACTTCCTTGGTGGCCTGCATGGTTTTTTCCGCCAGCTGGCGTACAGAGTCGGCCACCACGGCGAACCCTCGGCCTGATTCACCCGCACGGGCGGCTTCAATGGCTGCATTGAGCGCAAGCAGGTTGGTTTGATCCGCGATGTCGGAAATCACGTTGATCACATGCCCCACGCCGTCGGCGTGCTTTTGCAGGTCGCCCATACCGCTTTGGATTCCTATCGATTGCCGTTCAAGCTGTTTCATGGCCTGGAGCATTCTTTCCACCAGAGCTTCACCTGCTTTTGCCTGGGCCATGGCGTTCTGGCTGAGTTGGGCGGCGTTGTCGGCATTGCCGTTGATCTCCGTGATCGAGGCGTTCATTTGCGTCATGGCGGAAGCTGTTTCCTGCAGCTGGTCGCGTTGCTCAGCCACGCCGCTGTTGACTTGCAGGATTTGCGCGGAGAGTTCTTCGCTGGCGCTGGCCAGACGTTCCGCCACCTGCCGCGAGGAATCTGCCACTTCAAGCATGGTCGCGTGAGCCTCTTCGATTTCTTTTTGACGCATATGGATATCAGTGGTGTCGATCCAGATACTGAGCACGCTGATGAGTTTGCCGTGTTCGTCAAAGAGCGGCGCGGCCTGGGTCAGTGCATACCTGTCGTGCCCCTTATAGGTTGTAAAGGGCAATTCCATGGAGTCGGGCTGACCGCTGCGCAGGCAGCGCACGGAAGCGGTTTCTCTGTCCTTTTCACGGAAGAGGAATGCGCCGGAAGTCTTGCCATAGTGCTCCTCAACGCGGCCTTCGGCTTCCAGCAGATCCAACATATGCCGGTTGGAGAAAAAAAGCTTGTTTTCCTTGGTATAGATGGCTGTGGGCACAGGCAGGCCGTTAAGTACGCTCTCCGAAAAGGCCAGTTGCCGGTTGAGATTGCCCACCATATTTTGCAGGGCTTCAGCCAGTTTGCCGAACTCGTCGTGGCGCGTAATTTCCATGGAGCAATTTCGGTTGCCGCTCGCGCAGTTTGTGGCAAACTTCATGAGTTTGTTCAACGGTGTCATGATGGCGCCGTGCAAGGCCAGAACGCTGATGAAAGAAAGAAGGACGCCCAGACACAAAGTCGTGATGCTGAGTATATTGGCGTTTTTGCGAGCCAGGTCCGCGTTCGCTTTCGCCGCGTTTTGTTCTTCGTCAAGCCGTTTGTTTGCCTCGCGTAGCCCCTCCAGAACTTCATGCAGCATGGGAATGGACTTTTCGGTCAGAACGGCCTGCGCGCGGGGCAGGTCATCTGCTTTTGCGGCGGCGGTAATTTCAAGCGCGCTTTGGTGTAGCGCCGTATGCGGCGCATTGACCTTGCCCAGAGCTGCGGCAAGGCCGGGGATGGCATTTTCGGCATCCTTGCGTTCCTGGCTGGCGTACCATTTGCCAAAATCGCATTTTGAAGGGTTAGTCACCAGATTGAGAGCATCGGTCTTTTCCAGCGCAACATAAAGAACGAGGCTTTGCGCCCAACTGAAATGATCAATGGTACGGTTCAGGAAAGTGGCTCGAAGCTCCTCACACTTTTCTACCCTGTCCATACTTTCGGCCACGGACGACTGGGCGTAATATGAAACAAAAGAACTGCAAATGATGACAAGACCAAGGGGCAGGATACATACCAGCAACTTGCCCCATACGTTAAGGTTTTTCCACACATGAGCTCCTTGCAGGGGAAGTTGTGAATTTAAATTTTTATTGAATCAAAATCGGATGAATCAAGAAAATCTTAAGGTAAAATTTTGAAGATTCAATAGATTAGTTCTCAAAAAAAGAGAACATTCTGGCTTTAAAATACTCCACAAAGCCGAGCAGAGCAAGGCTCATCCCTGTTCTTTTATTTGTAAGGAGTTTCACGCCAGCGGCTAAAAATATTAAACTGCTCTAAGCGGACAGGGCGCGGGTTTGTCTTCAGTGAGGAAAGCGGCTATAGTCGGGCTGCGCTGTTTTTGGCCGGCAGAACTTGCTGGGGCAATGCAGGAGCGTTATCGCCTCTTCCCTAATAATTGAGTTTCCAAGGCAGGCGTTATGTCCGACAAGCACTATTCTCCTCAATCTCCTTTTGATCCTGTGGCCTTCGGACGTATTGACCGGGTGGGAGACGCCCGTGTGTCAACCCCGGCCCCCGGCCCCTACGTGGGCAATGAGCCGCGCCCCTTTTTTTTGGATGAGGAATACCGCGGCAAGGATGCGCCGGACGGCGCCTCTGTCTTTCTGGAAGCGGCCGGGCCGCGAGAAAGATTGTATTATGATCCTGGTAAGGTCAAGTGCGCCATTGTCACCTGCGGCGGGCTCTGCCCCGGCATCAACGATGTAATCCGCGCCATAGTCATGCAGGCCTGCCACGGCTACGGCGTGGCCTCGGTGCTGGGCATCCGCTATGGGCTGGAGGGCTTTATTCCCCGTTACCGCCATGACGTGATTGAACTGACCCCGCGACTGGTTTCCGACATTCACAGTTTTGGCGGGACAGTACTCGGATCTTCCCGGGGGCCGCAGGATGCCGGGGAAATTGTGGACGCTCTGGAACGCCTCAATGTCAGTATGCTCTTTGTCATCGGCGGAGACGGCAGTATGAAAGCCGCTTCTTCCATCTGGGAGGAAATTTCCCGGCGGGGGCTGCACATCAGCGTCATCGGCATCCCCAAGACCATTGATAACGACATCAATTTCATTCCCAAATCTTTTGGTTTCGACAGTGCGGTGGACACAGCAACCACGGTACTGCGTTGCGCCCATACCGAGGCTATCGGCGCCCATAACGGCGTGGGGCTGGTCAAGCTCATGGGGCGGGAATCCGGTTTTATCGCCGCGCAGGCCACACTCTCGCTGGGCATTGTTAATTTTGTTCTTGTGCCGGAAGCCCCTTTTGCTCTGGAAGGAGATGGCGGCCTGTTGCCGGAGCTGGAAAAGCGTCTTGAACGGAGGAGCCACGCGGTCATTGTCGCGGCGGAGGGCGCGGGCCAGCATCTGATGGGCGGAGGGGGGCGCGGAACAGACGCTTCCGGCAACCCGCGCCTGCACGATGTGGGATTGTTCCTTCAGGAGCGCATCAAGGAATACTTCGCGCGGCGCGCTATTCCGCTCTCGCTCAAATACATCGACCCCAGCTATATTATCCGCTCCGTGCCCGCCAACTCCAATGACCGGGTTTATTGCGGCTTCCTCGGACGTCATGCCGTACACGCGGCCATGAGTGGCAGAACCAATATGGTGGTGGCCAAATTTTTTGACCATTTCGTTTATCTGCCCCTGCCGCTGGTTACCCGCCGCCGCCGTCAACTGGATGTGCATGGCAATTACTGGCGTTCCGTGGTGGAATCCACCGGACAGGAACTCGCCATAATTGAGGGCGCCCTTTCAGTATGAATGGACTGCACAGGATTCGGGCTTCCGCCGGGTCAGGCAAGACGCACCGGTTAACCGGCCTGTTTCTGGAGATGCTGGCCGGGATTATTCCGCCTGCGGGAGAATTTGCCGGAGAACACGATACAGGGCCGGGCCGGAACGGGGCTTGCGCTTTGCCTTTCGCAGACGGTGAAGCGCGGGCGTGGTCCGATGTCATGGGCGTAACCTTTACCAACGCTGCTGCGCAGGAAATGAAGGAACGCGTTCTTTCCCGGCTGAAAAAGATAGCCCTGGGAGAGGAAAAGTCCCCTGAAAATATGCACGGCTGGACGCGGGAAACGGCGTCTCCCGCCGTGGACGATCTACTGCGCCGTTATGACGACCTTAACCTGCGCACCATCGACAGCCTGCTGCATCTGGTGGTGCGTCAGGCCGCGCTGGAACTGGATCTGCCGCCGGATTTTGAAACCACGTTCAACGATGCAGACCTGCTTGGCCCACTGATCGAAGATATGGCGGAACGGGCTCGTGAAGGGGGGCAGAACGGCGGGGACGATCTGCGCGTCGCTTTTGCCGCTGCCTGTGAGGAAGAACTTGCCTATGGCGACGCTCGAGGTTTTCTGGCTGGCAAGCGGGTGCGGGATCGTATTGCCGAACTGGCCGGCTGGCTGCTCTCCCTGCTGGATCAGGGGGAAGGGGAAACGCTGGAAAATCTGCTGGAAACGGCATCTTCCCGACGTATGGCGGAAACGCTGGAAGCCATGCTGCGCACAATTCTCTTTGACGCGGCAAGCTTGCGTGGCCTGCTGGAGCAGGAGGGGCTGAAGCCGGCCAACGGCCTGATGAAAGCCCTTGCGAGCCTGCCGGACAAGCTTGATCCTGCCCGCCCCGCCAGTGTGAAGGACATCACCAGCGTGTATCTGTGTGAGGAGCGCCCGCTCGACGCAGGGCCGGAATGCACGGCGCGGCTGGCGGCCCTGAGGCGCGACATCTCTCATGCCAAGATGGCCCAGGCGGTCTTCCGCGATGCGCGGCGGCTGGCCCCTTTTCTGGAATTGGCTTTCCTGGCGCTGAACGAGTTGCCCGAGCGCCAGAGCGCGGCGGGCTTGTTGCCCGCCTCCCGCATGCCAGCTCTGGCTTCCCGTGTGCTGAACGGGGAATACGGCGTGGCCGAGAGCTTTTGCCGCATGGGGTCGCGCCTCGCGCATATTCTCATCGATGAGTTTCAGGATACCAGCGTCGCCCAGTGGAAGGCTATGGAGCCGCTGGCGCGGGAAGTGCTGGCGCGTGGTGGAAGTGTTTCCCTGATCGGAGACGTCAAGCAGTCCATCTATCACTGGCGCGGCGGAGAATCCTCCCTGTTTGAGGACGTCCCCCGTATGCTGGCAGATACCTTCGAGCCCTCATCCGGCACTGCACCAGACGCCCCTCTGACTCATAACTGGCGCAGTTGGCAAAATATCATCGCCTGGAACAACGAGGTGTTTTCTGCCCTGGCGGAAATATCCACTGCCCGGGCCGTGTTGGACGCTCTGGTGCCGAAGTCGAAAACCTATGCGGATCAGGAACCGGAACGCCTGAAGGTGTTGGAATCTGCGGCTGGACTGTTGGCCCGGGCGTTTTCCGACGCAACGCAGCTTGCTCCGGAACGCGCGCCCGAAGGCGGGTTGATCGCGTTGCGCCGCCTGCCACCCAAACCGTCGCGGCGCGGAACAATTGAGGCACAGGGAGGAGGGGAATCCGAAGTGCCCTTTGGCGCGCCAGCCGAAACTGAAGACGAGGCTCTGGAGCGCCTGTTGCCGGAAAAGGTGCGGGAAATTGCGGCCCGAACGGGTTCGTATGCCTCGGTTTGTATTCTTACGCGTACAACGGGGCAGAGCGAGAAAGCCGCCGCATGGCTGTTGGCGCAGGGGATTCCTGTGCTCACGCAGGCCAGTTTGCTGCTGGCCGAGCAGCCGATTGT
>JAEXGX010000255.1 GCA_023450535.1 Pseudomonadota bacterium
AAATGGGGCAGTATCCATTGCAGCGACATTTTGGGAGAAGATAGTCCCGAGGGGCCAGACAGGAGGCATTGTCGTGAGCTGCTGGCTCAATCCTGGACGCGTCTTCTCGGTATTTTGACTATGCACAGCATTGCCTTTGCGGCGAACGGAAAAAAGCGAGATAATAACGGGTAAGATTTCTATTTCCCCCTAATACTTTTGCAAATTAATACGAATAATAATCTATCTACGCGGCACGTTGAAGATTGCGTAAAGGGAAAATAAAGAATGCTCTCTCTGGGGAAAAAGCTCAACCTGTTCATCATCGTACTGCTTCTTGCCGTGACGGGGGTCATCATCACCGTCAGTTCCATAGCATACCAGCAAGAAATGTTACGACAACTGCTGACGCGCGAACTCCCCTCTCTTTCTGATGATATTTTGGCCCGGATTGACGACAAAATCATGGAAACGAGCCGCGGAGTGGGGCTGGCGGTAAAAAGCCCGTTGCTTCAGGCATGGGTGCGCGACGGCGAACCCAACGAGCGTCTGAACGAAATTTATCATTTGCTGGAAAACATTGTTTCTGTTTACGGAACGCTGGGCGCGAACTTTGTTTCCGCCACAACAGGGCAGTATACTGATCTGCTGAACGGTAAGCGGAATTGGAATTACCGGATAACCGAGGGCAAAGATCCGTGGTTTTTTGATTTCCGCGACAGCGGTGTACCCGTCAATATTGTCGTCTATGTCAATGATCCTGTCTGGGGCACCAAAGCCTTTATCAACCGCCGGGTAGAGGTGGACGGCGCTTTTGCCGGGCTTGTTTCCACCTCCATAGATATTGAGGATTTCGCACGCCAGCTTAGTGGTATGACCATTGGCATGGACGGGCGAACCTTCATTGTAGATGATAAGGGCGTTATTCGTCTGCATGCCGATACAGGCCGGTTGAACAGGGCAGTGGCAGAGGTATACCCCGCTTATGCCTCCATTTGGCCTGAACTCGCGCGTAACGACAACTTTCGGAGTAATTTTGTCGAGGATGGGGACGTTCGGTACGTCAGCAGCGGTAAAATTCCAGTACTCGGCTGGTATCTGATCACTGAGGCCAGCGAGGATGAATTTATGGGTGAAGTACGCAGCTTCACGCTGACAAATATAGGCATTTCCCTTGTACTGGCTCTGTTGGGCAGCGTGATCGGAATCTACATCGTACGGGGCATGGTGCGTCCGTTACGTCAAACCGCCGCATATGCCACAGCCGTCAGCCGGGGAGAGCTGGAGCGGGAACTGGATGTACGCCGCACGGACGAAATCGGCGTGCTGGCCCAGGCGTTGCGCGACATGGTTGCAGCACTCCGGAACAAGATTTGCGATGCTGAAGCCACCGGCGAGGAAATGAGAGCTCAGATGATGCTGGCGGAACAAGCCCGTAAGGAGGGAGAGATCCAGCACGACAAGATCGATGCCATGCTGGAAAACTCCCGGCGCGGCGCCGAGGCGGCGGCGGATATCTCGCATTCTCTCGGCCTGGCTTCGAAGAAGCTCCGGGAAGAAAACAACCGTGTGGCCGAAGGGGCGCGGCAACAGTATGAACATATGCGCCGGACGACAGAGGCGGTGAACGCTATGGTGGACTCCTTCCGAAGCATCATGAACAACACTGATGCGGCTGTGGACAGTCTGGAAAACGCCCGCCGCAAGGCAGATGAGGGAGAACGCCGGGTAAAGGACGTGATTTCCGCCAATGAACGGGTAAATGAACTGGCCGAAAAAATGCATCAGTCCATGACCGAGTTAAACGGACAGACGGAAAGCATCAGCCGCATCCTCGACACCATTACTGCTATCGCGGATCAGACCAACCTGCTGGCTCTGAACGCCGCTATTGAAGCGGCGCGCGCAGGTGAAGCGGGCAAGGGCTTTGCCGTGGTGGCCGATGAAGTTCGCAAGCTGGCGGAAAAAACCATGCATGCCACCAAGGATGTCTCGTCTGCCATTGAACAAGTGCAGCACGCCACAACCGAAAATATCAACACCATGGGGAAATCCTATGAGGCTGTGCACAATGCCACGGAGCTTGCCGGGAGTTCTGGAGAGGCCCTGCGTAGCATTGTGTTGCTTTCCAATGAAAATTCCGAGCAGGTGCGGGATATCGCCCAGACTGTTTCAGCACTCGTCAAGAACAGCGACGCCATAAAAGACGCATTGGAAAATGTCAACCGTATCGCTCAAGATACTATGAATGACATGGGGGAATCTTCCGGCATCATTGACGGACTGATTGGACAAAGCGTCCGCCTTGATACCTTGATACACGATTTGAAGAAGGGATAACGCGGGAATATGGAGTTTTGCGCCGCGTCCATATTGAAAGGCGATAAATACAAAGAGTTGAGTGTCGAATTTCGTTAGTTTGAGCTTCTTTATCCTTCAGTTCCCTCCACCACTGGAGCCGTTCAATATTGAAATTGTGCATACCGGGACACTGCGTTCTGGCCCATAGCTTTCACAGCTACGCCGGAGCCTAACACTGCAAGTGAATTGCAGCTACGCCAAAATAACGAGACGGCGTGGCGAAACCTCGCGCCCCGCTCGATTCTGGCGACTCCGTAAAGCATTTCAATGTTGAAATGCTCCTGTGTCTTTCAGCATCAGCGCAATATCCCTTCTCAAACCGTCAAAGGGCCGTCAGCTATCTGACGGCCCTTTATTTTTCTATCTCCACATATCACGATAACATATTAATTTTTATAAATAAAACAATATTGGAACGATTATTGCTTTGCCCTGCGCAGAATTTTGCCAACACGCGGCACCAGCCGCAGGAGAAAGCCATGAAAAGCCTGACCGAATCACACGTAAGCCTGGTTGGCTCCGTGATGAATATGCAGCTCCAGCGGCAGAACGTCATCATGGGCAACATCGCCAACGTGAACACCCCAAAATATCAGCCCCGCGAGCTGGATTTCGAGGCGGAACTGCAATCTGCTCTCAATCTGGATGCAAAGGGCAAGATGTCCCATACCGATGACGGGCACATGCCCGCCACCTTTAATCCGGAAAAATTCGGACCGCAATGGTGGAAGCATCCTCAGTTGCGCATTGCACACGGTGAAGACCGCGTAAATCTGGACAAGGAAATGGTCAAAATGGCCAAGAATCAACTCCAGTACAACGCGCTTTCGCAGATCACCAAGAGCAGTTTTGACGGCATACGGCAGATTATTCAGGAAGGGAGCAAGTAATCATGGATTTCATGACCGCACTGGATATCGGCGCATCCGGCATGAGCGCCGACCGCACACAGCTCAATGTCACCGCCATGAACCTGGCCAACGCCAAGACCACCCGGATGCCTGGCGGAAACGGCCCCTATGTGCGCAAGACCGTCATCAAGACCACCAGCGACCTCGACAACCGCTTCGGCGTGCACATGCGCACCGAACTCGACCGGGAAGTCAAGGGGGTGCGCGTCATGGGCGTTGCCCTGGACAACCGGCCCACCCGGCAGGTGTATGAACCCGGCCACCCCGACGCGAATGAAGAAGGTTTTGTGGAATACCCCGATATCAACGTTGTGGAAGAAATGGCCAACATGATGACGGCCCAGCGCAACTTTGAGGCCAACGCCACCACCGTGGACACGGTGAAAGCCATGTACCTCAAGGCTCTGGAAATAGGCCGCAGTTAAATCATTTCCTTCATGAAGCGCCCGGGCAGAACGGTCCCTCCGCATCCGCCCGGAACACAAAACCTTGAAAATACCCGCCCTAACGGCCTTCTGAACAGGCCAAAGCAAATCAGAGGGAATTCCCATGAGCATCACCACGACCGCCATTCAGGCATACGGCAACGCCCTCGCCGACTTTCAGAAAGCGCAGACCAGTTTCAACAAGAAGCACGAAGAAGCCACTCCGGTGAAGGCCGTCTCCGCGACCAGTTTTTCGGATACGCTCCATGACTCTTTGAGCGCGGTCAACGACCTTCAGACGAAAAAGAAACAAATGATCACCTCGTTTGCCGTTGGCGAAACTCAGAATGTGCACGAACTTATGATCTCCATGCAGAAGGCCAGCCTGGCCGTCAATCTTACGTCAGCCGTGCGCAACAAGGTTCTTGAAGCCTACCGCGAACTCAGCAAGCTGCAATTCTGATCTGAAACTCGCGTTATCGGCTCCCATCGTTTTCACCCTATCATCTTCCACGCGCTTTACGGAGCATGTCCATGAACGCCCATGTACAAAACGCCCTCGCCAAAACTCGCGACGCCTGGTCCCGGCTCGGCAAAGTTCAACGCATCGCCGTCATTGGCGCCACGGTATTGCTCTTCGCCATATTCACCGCCTTTCTGCTGTGGGTCACACGCCCCGACTACCGCCCTCTGTACACCAAGCTCAGCCCGGAAGACGCCAACCGCGTTGTGACCATGCTCCAGGCCGAAAAAGTCACCTACCGTCTGGAAGACAACGGAACTACCGTGCTTGTTCCGGCAAATTCGGTCTATGACATGCGTATCAAGATCGCGGGGGAAGGCAGCCTGGTAGGCCAGGGCATCGGCTTTGAAATTTTTGACACCATGCAGATGGGCCAGACCGAATTTGTACAGCGCATCAACTATCAGCGCGCCCTGCAGGGAGAACTCTCCCGCACCATCAGTGAGTTCCCCAATGTGGAAAGCGCCCGCGTACATCTGGTCATCCCGCAGCGCAGTCTGTTCATTGAAGAGCAGCAGTCTCCGTCTGCCTCGGTAGTCGTCCGCCTCAAAGACCCCTCCGCCAAAATGGCTCCGCGCGAAATCAAGGGTATGGTCAATCTTCTGACTATGGCCATAGAAGGTCTGGATGAGGGCCATGTGTCCATTACGGACAGCAACGGCAAAGTGCTCTTTGTTC
>JAEXGX010000260.1 GCA_023450535.1 Pseudomonadota bacterium
GCCCCAGGGATTCCCGCGTGGGCACTACGGGCGGAGTGGCCTCCGGCCCGGTTTCCTTCCTGCGCATCTTCAACACCGCCACAGAGCAAATCAAGCAGGGCGGCACGCGGCGCGGCGCGAACATGGGTATTCTGCGCATTGATCACCCGGACATTCTGGATTTCATCAAAGCCAAGGAAAAAGAAGGGGAATTCAATAATTTCAACCTTTCCGTAGGGTTGACTGAAGCCTTCATGCAGGCGGTAGACGCCGGTGAAGACTATCCGCTGATTAATCCCGTCACCAGACAGCCCCAGGGCAGCCTCAACGCCCGCGAGGTTTTTGACCTGCTGGTACACAAGGCGTGGGCCAGCGGCGACCCTGGCATTGTCTTCCTGGATCGCATCAACCGTGACAACCCCACTCCTGCGCAGGGCGAGATCGAATCCACCAATCCTTGCGGGGAACAACCCCTGCTTCCCTATGAAGCCTGCAACCTGGGCTCCATCAATCTGGCCCGGTTCGTACTCAGCCCCCGCCGTTCCGCCGATGTCCCCGCAAACAACGTGGACTGGGAAGGCTTGCGCCGCGTCATCCACCTGGCCGTACGTTTTCTTGACGACGTTATCGACGCCTCGCGCTTTCCGCTGGATCGCATTGCGGACAAGGTGCGTACCAACCGCAAGATCGGCCTCGGCGTCATGGGCTGGGCGGACATGCTCTTTCAGCTCGACGTGGCCTACAACAGCCGCATAGCTCTGGAACTGGCCGAAAAGATCATGGGCTTCATTCAAAAAGAAGGGCGCGCCGCCTCCGCCCGTCTTGCTGAAGAACGCGGCCCCTTCCCTGCTTTTGCAAACTCTGCGTTTGCCGAACGGGGTATGCCGCCCCTGCGCAATGCCACCGTGACCACCATTGCGCCCACGGGCACGCTGTCTATCGTCGGAGCCTGCTCTTCCGGCGTAGAACCGCTTTTCGCGCTGTGTTTCGCGCGCAACGTCATGGATGGAGAACGTCTGGTCGAAGTCAATCCCTATTTTGAGGAAGCCCTCAAGAACGCCAACATGCATAGCTCCGAGCTCATGGAAGCCGTAGCAGAGTGTGGTTCCATCCAGTCCATGGATTTCCTGCCCGAAGATATGCGCAGGGTATTCGTCACTGCCATGGATATTTCAGCAGAAGATCATCTGCGTATGCAGGCCGCCTTTCAAAAATACACGGACAATGCCGTATCTAAAACCGTAAATCTGCCGCACAGCGCCACGGTGGAGGATATCGAACACATTTACCGCCTGGCCTATGAGCTGGATTGCAAGGGCGTCACCGTATACCGTGACGGCTGCAAATCCGTGCAGGTGCTTACTACCGGCATGACAGCCTCACAAGGGGAAAACGCACAACCAGCCCCCGTGACTCAGGTACGCCAGCGCCCGGACATCGTCATGGGGTTCACCCAGAAAATCCAGACAGGGCTGGGTGTGTTGTACCTCACCGTCAATGAACTGGACGGTAACCCCTTTGAAGTGTTCGCCACCATCGGTAAGTCCGGGCGTTCGATCACGGCCAAGGCGGAAGCCATAGGCCGCCTGGTGTCGCTGTGCTTCCGTTCCGGCGTAGCTGTGCGCGACGTGGTGGCCCAGCTCAAGGGCATAGGCGGCGAGCATCCCATTTTTCAGAAAAAAGGCATATTGCTCTCCATCCCGGACGCCATTGCCTGGGTGCTGGAAAACCGTTACCTGAAAGGTTCGGTTCCCGTGCCTTCCCATTCCGACATGGATTTGCAGAATCCCTCCTGCCCGGAATGCGGCGCAGAGATGACTTTTCAGGAAGGATGCCATATCTGCCAGAATTGCGGGTACAGCCGTTGCGGGTAGATGCAAAGGCATGTTATAACAAAAACGAAGCTGCTTAAAAAACTGAAATATCCAGCTTCTTGACGGAATATATTCCAACGGCCGGTGTTTCTCTCTTTTCCAGGGGAAATACCGGCCGTCCCGTTTAATTCCTTTCCCCATTTCAAAACAATATCTTTTCTTATATTGCAAACAATTCAGAGTTTATTTCTTCTGTTTATAAAAAAGATATAGATTTATATCTTGTAATTTTTTTTAACTACAATAGACAGTAAAATATCTTGTTTTTATAAAATTCACATCTAAACTTTTTCATATGTTATCCGATAAAAATAGTGCATGACGCATTTTTTTCTAGTAAAAAAACATATTTAACAAGGAGTTTACTATAGTAAAACCATTATCCCATGATATTTTGGACAATGGTATTCTTTACTATATTTTGCAGTGAAGTTTTCTATATCTGCACATACGTATCATGTATAATGTTTTAACTTTTTCGCGAGGGGAGACTCACTTATGAAGTTAAAAACAAGACTGTTGGCAGGTTTTACCGGAGTATTGGGAATTTTCATGGGGGTAAGTTGCCTGTTAACTGTAAACCTCAATGAAATCATACAACAATCCAAGGCGGTTGACAGAACGGACAGCGCCCTGGCGGACGCGTTGATAGCACAGGGGCGGGTGCTTAGCTTCGTCATCTACCAAGATGAGTCCTTTGCAAGGAGCGGCCGTGAAAAACTGGCTTCGGCCATTGCCCTGGCAAATAATGCCGAAACCTTTCTTTCCACGCCTGAAAATAAAAAACGGCTTGATGTTCAGAAAAAACTGTTTGAAGAGGCGCAGGCCAATCTGGAAACCCAGATTACCTATCACCAAAAGCGCCTTGAAATTGAGGCGAGTGTCGCCCCCCTGGCCAAACAGGTAAATAAATCACTGGCCCAGTTACGGGCTATGGTCGGCCGTTCGCTTGCGCAGAATTTCACCGAAAATACCATGACTTCCTATGTGAAGCTCGTTGAAATCGGCGAGATTTTTAATAACACGCGTGTGGCATCCTGGATTTTTATCGCTTCTCCTTCAGATAGCACGCGAACCACAGCCTTGAATACGCTTGCTCTGACCAAGCAAAAGATCATGGAAATACAAAACTGGCTATCTGATCCACGTCAGGTTGCTCTGAGCCAGGATTTACAGGAAACGATTACAGAATATGACGCGAAATTTAACGAAATGGCCAACACCATCACGGGGGCACGGGAAACATTAACCGGTTTCCGTGATCTCTGCGGCCTTATTGTCGAAGGCTGTGTTGCCCTCTCCGCAAGCGTGACGAACGGACTGATGAAAGACAACGACATGGCGAAAAACAGCCTGTGGGCAGGCGTGGTATTTTCTCTGCTTCTGGGCTTCGGCATCGCATTATGGCTGGCCCGCATCACCATGAAGCAACTCGGCAAGGACCCGGGTGAACTTGCCAGCATCGCACAAAGAGTGACGAATGGAGACTATGGCATTGACGACGGCTCCGTGAAAAGCGGCGTTTACGGCAATCTGGTCAATATGGTTCAAGCCATGAAAACCCATATTGAATCGGCGGAGCAGGAATCTGCCCGCGCGGCACAGGAATCCGCCCGCGCCATGCAAGCCATGCAGGAGGCGGATGCCGCCGGAGCCGAAGCCCGAAGCAAGACTCAAACCATGCTGGCGGCAGCCGATCGACTGGAAGAGGTGGCGAACACCGTTTCTTCGGCCTCGACCCAGCTTTCTGCACAGATTGAACAATCCGAGCGCGGAGCATCCGAGCAGGCCGATCGTGTGACGGAAACGGCTACAGCCATGGAAGAAATGAACAGCACGGTGATTGAAGTTGCCCGGAACGCCGGAGATGCCGCAAAAGCTTCTACGCGAACCAGACAGAAAGCCGAGGAAGGAGCCAACGTCGTACACAGCGCCGTTGCCAGCATCAAACAGGTGCAGGAGCAATCTTTGGCGCTCAAGCAGGACATGGCGGCACTTTCGGAACACGCTCAGTCCATCAGCCGGATCATGGCCGTCATTTCAGATATTGCGGACCAGACCAACCTGCTGGCGCTTAACGCCGCCATTGAAGCCGCACGCGCAGGCGATGCAGGCAGGGGCTTTGCTGTGGTTGCCGATGAGGTGCGCAAGCTGGCAGAAAAGACCATGGCATCCACGACCGACGTGAGCAATGCCATCCAGGCTATCCAGATCAGCGCGGAACGGAGCACCAGGCAGGTGGAACAGGCCGTACAAACCATCGATGAAGCCACAGCACTGGCCGAGCGTTCCGGAGAGGCCCTCAAGGAAATCGTCAATATGGCCGAAGGTACGGCGGATCAGGTACGGGCCATTGCCGCTGCCTCTGAACAGCAGTCCGCTTCCAGCGAGGAAATCAACCGTTCCATCACTCAGGTCAACACTATCGCTGCGGAAACCGCCAAAGCCATGGAAGACGCCGCACGCGCCGTTTCCGGGCTGGCCAGCCAGTCGCGGGTGCTCACCGGGCTTATTGAAGAGATGAAGCGCTAGGCGTGTTAACACTATTGGGGATAATTCCAATATATTGAGGGGGGAGGAGTAGCCCCCTCAAACTCCCCTTGGCACCTGCCCGAAGGGTGACGGGCTTGCCCGCCATTTCCCCTTGCCGCAAAGCGGCTTGGGGAAACAGAGAGCAGAGCGGGGCATGATGCCCCTGTACCCCCAATTATGACACTATGTTATAAGTATGGGGGTTCGACGGGGAGATTGTCTCCCTGCCAGACCGGCTCGGTCCCGGCGGGGTGCGGGGCACCTTTAGCCGTAGAAGCGAAGCTTCGTACGGATAATGAGAGCAGAGATGAGCCCCGGTTTTTCAACACTCTGAGGGTTTTCGTCGCCGCCCAAAAAACTTCCTACACTGCCGCGTCGAGCAGAAGATTGTCGCGGTGGATAACCTCCGGATAATGGGCATCGCCAAGAATGGCGGCGACTTCCAGGCGTTTCAATCCTTTGATCCGGTGCAATTCTTCCGCGCTGTAGTTGGAAATGCCAACGCCGAGCAGACAGCTCATGCCATCCTCGCCGTCGGCGAAGATACGCAACAGATCGCCGGGGCAAAAGTCGCCTTCCACGGCGGTAATTCCGCCGGGCAGAAGGCTACGCCCCTGCTCAAGCAGGGCGCGAGCCGCTCCGGCGTCCACCCGCACGGCTCCACGCGGGTCAGACTGATAGGCCATCCAGTATTTACGGCGGGAAACAGGGTGCTCTTCCGGGCATACCCAAGTGCCGACCATTTCTCCACCAAAAGCCCGGCGCAAAATATCCTTCTCCCTGCCCGGCAGGATCAAGGTCGGCACGCCGAGCTGCGCCGCTCGCCGGGCGGACAGAAGCTTGGAATACATGCCACCCGTGCCCACGCTGGTCTTGCCGCCGCACAGGGCGTCCAAATCCAGCGCCCGGATATCTTCAATGCTCTCCAGCAGGGGAATAGATGCGGGGTCCGGGCTGGTCAGCGGATTTTCCGCCAGCACTCCGCCCGTGGAAGTGAGATTGACAAAAAGATCCCCTTCCACCGGATTGAGCAGCAGGCTGGCCAGGGCATCATTATCGCCAAACTTGAGTTCCTGCACGGCCACGGTGTCGTTTTCATTGACCACCGGGATCACGCCCCAATCCAGAAGTTGGGTGAAGGTATTGCGGGCATTCATAAAGCGCTCGCGGCTACGCAGGTCATCCCGCGTCAGCAGCACCTGCGCACAAAGCATCCCACACGCGGCAAAAGCATCCTCGTATTCCCGCATCAAACGGCCCTGCCCCACTGCGGCGGCACCCTGCTTGCCGGGCACCCCTTCTACGCGATGCTCCCCGATGGAAAGCACGGCCCGCCCGGCGGCCACAGCCCCGGAGCTGACCAGAGTTACCCGCCGCCCCTCATGCGTGAAGGCAGACAACTGTTCAGCCAGGTTGCAAAGCACGGGCATGTTCAGCCCTTCAGAAGCGGTCAGTACGGCACTGCCCACCTTAACGACCAGAGAACGCGCCTTGGCCAGACGCTCAAGCCGTTCTTCACGGGAATACGGACAACTCATTCGCGTACCCACTCCACTTCAATTTCCGGGAACTCCTCGGTTTCTTCTTCCTCGTCCGCAAAACGCACAAGAGGATCATGCCGTTCCAGTTCGTCCTGAAGTTTCCACAGTTCCGCCACCAAAGCTTCCAACCCTTCACCTTCCCTGGCGGAAATAAAGAAGATACGGCGGCCATCGGCTGCAGCGCGCGCTTTCACAGCGTCCAGCTCTTCCGGCGTGCGCAGGTCAATCTTGTTGATCACCTCAATCTGCCGCCGTTCAGCCAGTTCGGGGTCGAATTGCGCCAGTTCGTCATTGATCAGATCAAAGCCCGCCCAAGGGTTTCCGCCATCCAGTTGCACGTCCTCAATACTCAGAATATGCACGAGAAAACGGGTGCGCTCCACATGGCGCAGGAAACGGTCACCCAGCCCCTGCCCGGCGTGCGCGCCTTCGATCAACCCAGGAATGTCCGCAATGACCATACGGTGATCGGGATCATGTTCGTCAATGATCACCCCGAGATTAGGCGTCAGCGTGGTAAAGGGATAATCCGCAATTTTCGGACGCGCGGCGGACACCTGCGACAAAAACGTGGACTTGCCCGCGTTAGGCAGGCCCAGCAGTCCGGCATCCGCCAGAATCTTAAGCTCCAGCCGGAAGCTATGTTCCTCGCCAGGTTCACCTTTCTGAGCAAAACGCGGGGCACGCATGGTGGATGACTTGAAGTGTTCGTTACCCTTGCCGCCGCGTCCGCCCTTGGCCAACAGCACCAGCTCTTCGGGATCGGACAGATCGGCAAACAATACTTCGCCTTCTTCCGTGCGTTCATAAAGCTGAGTGCCGAGCGGCAGTTCCAGCACCAGATCCTCGCCCTTGCGACCGTCGCACTGACTGCCCATGCCGCCCTGCCCGTTCTGCGCCTCGTACAAGCGCTTGAGGCGAAAATCATACAGGCTGAGAAGTTTGTTGGTTCCTCGCCCGTACACGCTTCCACCCTCTCCGCCGTTGCCTCCGTCAGGGCCCCCCTTGGGCACATATTTCTCACGGCGGAAGCTCATGCAGCCGTTGCCGCCCTTGCCCGCCTTCACCGTAATAACGGCTTCATCCACAAATCTCATACGTATCCTTTCCCCATGCGCCAGGCCGGGGCATATTTACATTTTTTTCAGTTCCAACCTAGCGCAAGGCGTGCAGGGCGTCCAGCCAGGGCGAGCGCATTATAATGCGCCGCCCTGAAGCGTCAATGAGCACAAAGCAGGCATTGGCGCCCGGAAAAAGCGAGCTGGCCGCAGTTTTGCCGCTCCATGAAACGAGCCATTTCCGTGTATTCATTATCAGAACCCACTGTAACTCACCAATGTTATGTACTACATTTTTAGAGCGCTCACCCTGGGCATCCAGCCGGATGACGCCCCGAGAGCTTAGTATTCTGTTTCCGCAACACAGAAAGGGGAAGAAGCCTTGCGGCTTCTTCCCCTTTAAGATCCGTTCCGCGAAAAAACTTACGCGGCGGCTTCGGTGATGGCGGGCACAATGTGCACGCGCTTGTGCACCTTGCGCTTGCGCACGAAGCTCTCAAACTTGACCACGCCGTCCATCTTGGCGAACAGGGTATAGTCGCGGCCCATGCCCACGTTTTCACCGGGGAAAACCCGGGTGCCGAGCTGACGCACGATGATATTGCCCGCGAGCACGTGCTGACCGCCGAAGCGCTTCACGCCACGCCGCTGACCGGCGCTGTCGCGGCCGTTGCGGGAGCTGCCGCCTGCTTTTTTATGAGCCATGATAGAACTCCTTCAAATTTCCCGCCGCTCAGCGGCGTTGCTGCTTTCCCGGCAAAGCCTCCCCTGTGGGGCGGGCTGCATGCCGAATCTGTTCCCGTACCGCTACTTACGCGTTGATGGCGGTAACGGTCAGCGCCGTATAATCCTGACGGTGGCCCTGCGTACGCATGGAGCCCTGGCGACGGCGCTTCTTGAAGACGCGGATCTTTTCGCCGCGGAAATGTTCGATCACCTTGGCGACGACCTTGGCGCCTTCCACCATGGGAGCACCGATCTTCACGGATTCACCGCCGAGCATGAGCACGCGGTCAAAGGTGACTTCGTCGCCAGCTTCAACAGCCATGCGATCCACCACGAGTTTATTGCCTTCCTGGACGCGGAACTGCTTCCCGCCCGCTTCAATAATAGCGTACATTGAGACCTCCGAAGAAAAGGGAAAGAGCCTTCTAGCCCTCTTTTCCACGCAAGTCAAGCCCTGCGCGAGGCATAGAGACACGTTCCCCCGTTGCATCATTTCATTGCCTGCCGCCGCCGAATCCGAGGGTAAGGGAATCGTCATTGCGGGTCGCACGCGGCAGGAAAAATCATTAACGGGGTTGCCGCGCATCTGCATTTCATACACTGCTTTCTTTCCAAGCTCAAGTGCCAATTGGCGCTTTTCAAGGTGAAATCGCTCTCATATCAAACGGCTCCAGCCAGAACACAGCCTTTGCAAAACCGATGGACTCCGTTACTCTTTCTCCAGGCAGCTCTTCCGCCTCTCCTTCTTTTTTCAAGGATCGTGCGATATGGAACACGCTCGGGATAAAGCCCGTATTCTGCTTGTGGACGACGAGCAGGAATGGCTCGACATTCTCTCCCTCGCCTTTACCGACGCACACTGGCTGGTAAATACGTCAACTTCAGCAGAAGAAGCCCGTATAATACTCCGGGAAAACAGCCATGACCTCGTATTGTGCGATATGTCCATGCCCGGTATGAGCGGCATCGAACTGCTCAAACAGCTTCGGGCCGAGGGGGATGACACGCCGTTTATCATCATGACCGGCGTGGGGAGCATCCGCACCGCAGTGGAAGCCGTGCAATTCGGCGCATACAATTACATCACCAAGCCCTTCCGTTCGGACGAGCTGGAAGCCTTGGCCCGCCAGGCCCTGGAACACGGACGCATGCACCGGAGCCTCAAGGGCGAAGCCATTCCCGGCCAAGAGAAAGACCGCACTGACTCCGGTTTTCCCTTTGTGCTCGGAGCCAGTTCCGCATTGAAAAATATCCTCTCCACCCTGCGCAAAGTGGCAGTCTCCAGCGCTCCGGTGCTCATTGAAGGAGAAACCGGCACAGGCAAGTCCATGCTGGCGCGTCACATCCACGAAACAAGCCCGCGCCGTGCCGCACCCATGCTGACCATCGACTGTGGCTCTCTGCCGGAAAATCTGCTGGAAAGCGAACTGTTCGGCCATGTGAAGGGGGCGTTCACCGGCGCGATCACATCCCGCCGGGGCCTGCTGGAAGAGGCCCAGGGCGGCACGGTGTTTCTTGATGAAATAGGGGAAATTTCACCGGCCATGCAGCTCAAGCTGCTGCATGCCATACAGGAAAAGGAAATACGCCCGGTCGGCGCCAACCATTCCGTATGTATCGACGTCCGCTTTGTATGCGCCACCAACAAAAATCTCAGACAATGCGTGGAGGAAGGAAGCTTCCGCAAGGATCTGTATTATCGCCTCGCAGTCATTCCTGTCACCTTGCCGCCCTTGCGCGAACGCAAGGAAGACCTCATCTTCTTTATCAGCCATTTTGTACGCAAATACAACGAAGCATACTCCCGAAATATCACCGGAGTCAGCCCGGCGGCCATGCGTGTGCTCATGGCGCAGCACTGGGACGGCAACATCCGCGAACTGGAAAACGTCATGCAGCGGGCCGTACTTCTGACCGAAACGGACATCATCACCCCGGCCTCGCTGGGCGCTCTCGCCGCCGGGGAAGATATGCCCGCCTACTCTCCGGTTCGGGAATCCGTTACGGTAAAACATGCCGACTTGAAAGAGCCGCGCGAAGAACCGCATGCCATTCCTCTCCAGAATGCCGTGCGTGAGGCCGAGCGCAAAGCCATTGCTCTGGCGCTCACCCTCTCCGACGGCAACCGCAAGGAAGCCGCTCTCCTGCTCGGCATCGGCCGCCGCACTCTGTACCACAAGCTGGAAGAATACGAGATGGAACTGCCGAAGAGGTAGAGGGAGCTCCTTTCAGGAAAATTGCCGAATTGGTATGTTATACTCCACTTTGAGCGGGGGCTTGTTTATTAAGGACTTCGCTCAATGCTTTCATGATTCCTGCCCATTCAACAAGTTTTTCGCGATCGTCCGGCAGTAATCTGTCTCCAGCTCTTTCCGCTGCTGCGAACACAAAAGGCAGGAAGTCGGCATCGGTCGTCGCCAGTCGATTCATAATATTTCCAATTTCCTTCGGTGTTGGCCACGACATGGCGATTTGAATTTATCCAGCTGTGTGAGTATTGCCGCTCTCATGCAGATGGCGGAAGTTCTGAAAGTTGAATCGTGGGAACTCATGCGCCGCATTGACGAAGAGATGAGGCGTGGCCCACAGGAGCCGGAAAAAATTCAGGGACGGCCGCGCAAAAACGCCGCAGACAAGTAAACAATGCGCTTTTCAGGCAGGAGCTCGGCCCCCTCTCTCAGCCTGCTCCGGGTAGTTCCAGCATCATGGTCGCGCCCTTGCCTTCGTCCGATTCCGCCCAGAGCAACCCGCCGTGCCGTTCCGCGATACTGCGGGCGACAAAAAGCCCAAGCCCGAAGCCCTGGGCGCCCTTGGTGCTGAAAAACACGGTGAATATCCGCTCCAGATTTTCACGGGCGATGCCGGGGCCGCTGTCTTCCACGGCCAGAGTGATACCTCCGCCGTCTTTTTCCGAACCTCGCCCCCAGATACGGAGCCTGCCCTCATCGCCCATGCTGTCCAGAGCATTCAGCAGCAGGTTCAGCAGCAGTTGTTCCAGAAGCGCACGGTCGCCGCGCACAGGCAGCGTTTCGGGCAGATCCAGCACAAGTTCCACGTTTTTCAGACGGGGCCGCAAGAAGCCGAGACATTCCCGCACCAGTTCCGTCATATCCAGAGGAATGTCCTCTTTTTCCCGATCCACCGCCAGATGCAACAACTGACGGGTAATGCCCGAGGCCCGTTCCACATTGCGCACAATGGTCTCAAGCTGTGGCGAGTCGTTCCGTTTCAGCAGGTAGTCCGCATTTGCCAGAATGATGCCCAACGGATTGTTGATCTCGTGCGCCACGCCCGCCGCCAGCCGCCCGATGAGGGCAAGGCGTTCTGAGCGCGCCAGCTCGCGCTCCATACTGCGGCGCAGGCTCATGTCCCGCCCGATGCAGCAGGCCAGAGTCTCCCCTTCCGATACCGCGCGCACGGCGATAAATTCCACAGGCGCAACACGCCCGTCCATTCGTTCGGCCATTCGTTCGGCCATTCGTTCGACCCCACGCCCGGCCAGCCGCAGATACAACTCTCGCCATGCCACTCTGCCGGAAAGGGCGTCGGCTACGAGTTCGCGCAATGCCTCTTTGCCATTTCCATCCATACGCTCCAGCAGAATATTTGCCGGAATATCTTCCTCATCCACTCTCCCGAAGCTTCGCCTGGCCGCAGTGTTGGCAAAACGGACCAAACCGTTTTTATCCACCAGCAGGATCATGTCTGGAGATGCTTCGGTCAGATTGCGGTAACGCTGCTCCGATTCCCGCAGACTGCGCGTCACAGTAATCACTCTGCGCCGCAGGGAAAAATTCCACAATGCCGCCGCCAGCAGCAGCGCCAGAACCATACACGCACCATAAAAAATATGCCTGCCGTATTTCTCCCATATGCCCGGTTCTCCCAGTATGGGCCGCCCCAGCCACTTTTCCCGCAATTTTTCCAGCCCGCCCGCCTCTTCCAGCCGGGTCAGCTCCCCGGTCAGACGCGTCGTCAGCGGAGCGGCATCGCTGCGGACGACAATCCCCACCGGTACACGCTTGAGGGAAAGCCCCATCAAAGAAATACCGGGAATGCGCAGTGCCTGCACTATATTCGTGGCAACCTCGCCCAGAGAGGAAACATGAGCATCAGCCTTTCCGGTCCGCAACAATTCCAAAGCTTCCGGCGTGTTCTTTGCCACAATCACGCGCCCGCCGAAAGCCCTGACCGTCCCGGCGTAGGCGGCGTCGGCCCGCACAATGACAATGCTGTGTCCGGCGAAATCCTCTTCCGTGGTGATGTGGATGTCCCGGTTTGCCACCAGAATGCGCCGGTTCAGGCTGAAGCTGGTGGGAATCCAGGCCAGACCGCTTTCCTGCCTATCCAGCATGGGAATGCCGCAGGCGTAGTCGATCTCCCCTTTCTCCAGCATTGCTTCCAGTTCCGGAATGGAGGCTTCCACAAACACGGTCTTCCGCCCCACAGCTTCATTCAGGGTGCGGGCCAGATCCACAGCCAGCCCGGAAACCATACCATATCTATTAGTATAGGAAAGCGGCGGACGCTCCCCCTGTATTCCTACCTTGAGCGTATCTTCTGCCGCCGCAGGAGCGGGTATTCCTGCCAGAAGGGCAAGGCAGACAGCAAGACAGGTAACCACAGCGCACACAGTTGTCCGTGTGCCGAAAACAGCACACGCTTTCACGGCCACTTGCGCCACACCCGGCACGTCACGGGAAAAGATACGCGGCACACGATTTTGTACGCCATATAATACTCTGAATTTATTTTTCTTATTCATACCTGCTTCCCGGCACGCATATTGCTCTTTATTTCTCGTAAAGGAGCTGCGCAATAAGTGCCCCTGCGCAGTCTTTATGTCCCTCTTTCGCTATGTTCAACAAGGAGACTACCATGAACGCCTGGAAAATCGCTCTCGCGGCCTGCGGCGTCGCGGCCCTGCTATCCGGCCCGGCCTGGGCCCGCCCCACCGTCTACCCCACCGGCACCACCATCTTCCAGCCGGAAAAGGCCATGCCGGACGTATTCATCATGGCCGTACATCCCAATAAGGTGAGCATCATCGACCGTAACGGCAATGAATACAATTCCTGGGCCGTTCCCGCCAACTACCAGAACCTGCGCGCCCGGCTGGATAAAAACGGCAATCTTATGTTGGCCGGAACAGTCATGGACATGAGTTCCTCTGCCGCCCTGACCGAAGAACATCCCACCTATATTGCGGAATACGACTGGAATGGCAAAAAACTCTGGGAACACAAGGTGCCCAAGGGGCTGGACTGGCACAACGATGTAAATAAACTGAAAAACGGCAATATCATCTATACCGCATATACAACCATTCCTGAGGAGTACCAGAAACAAATCAAGGACGTGGAATTGCCCTGGGGCACATTCAAGCGTAGCGGCGTGAACATGCGCGGCGACATTTTGCGTGAGGTGAATCCGAAGACGGACGAAGTGGTATGGGAATGGAAAACCTGGGAACATCTCGATCTCAACAAATTTTCCCCTGTCTGTCCCAATTCGGACTGGACACATATGAACAGCATTCAGGAACTGCCGGAAAACAAGTGGTTTGACAATGGGGACAAACGTTTCACCCCGGGCAACCTGCTGATCAACCCGCGCAACCTTGATGAATTCTACATTATCGACAAGGCCAGCGGCAAGGTGGTATGGGCGGGCAACCATTCCTACAAGACCGGCCTGGCCCATTGTCATGAACCCCAGATGGTCGAAAAAGGCAAGCCCGGCGCGGGCAATATCATCTTTTTCGACAACGGACTGTTCGCCAAGGATCGTAATCGCGTAGGCCAAACACTGCTGGGTGAACTCAATCCCGTCACCGGCGAGCTGGAATGGCAGTATGAAAGCCAGGGCTATTCCAACATGCACTTTTTCAGCAAGACCATGGGCTCGGAAGAGCGCCTGCCCAATGGCAACACCTTCATTTCCGAAGACAATGCCGGCCGTCTCTTTGAAGTGACGCGCGACCTGAAGCACCCTGAGGGCGGCGAAATCGTGTGGGAATACATGATGCCCACCTACAGCCAGCGCAGCCGCATCTTCACAGCGGATTACTGCCCCCAGCTCAAAGCCATCAAGCGTGTGACCGAACCCTTCGCGGTCACTCCCCCGGCTAATGCAGACTTCCACATCGCCCCCACCATCAAGAAGTAACAACCTCACAAACAGGGCCGGATGCTCACGGCGCATCCGGCCCCGGCGGAGTCATCATTATGAATACGATAAAAAAACTGACGCGGCGCGCACTGCTTTTCACGGTATGTGCGGCGGCATGTGCGGCCCTGTGCGCTCCTGCTCCGGCCCGCGCCGCTGAAACTCTTTCCGCAGGGTCGAGCGCCGCGTATGTTGTTGCCTCCGACACAGTGTTCAATAGCCTGACCGGCATGAAAACCTACTGCGAAGACGCGGGGGTGCGCTTTGTCCAGATTAAGGACAAGAGCGAACTGACCAAGGTCGAACGTTTTCTTGTTTTCGGTTCGCCGGCCGGTGAGGATCTGGCGGGAGAAATCATCCGCGCCAGCCTTGATGAAAAGGAACTGAAAGACGCCAACACTATGGGCAAGGGCGTGCTGACGGAAAAAAGCGTGGACGGCAAGCCTGCTCTCATTTTCGCCACTGCTTACAGCATCAACAGCTTTGTCAAGGGACACGCGGAAGACTGGAAGGATATCTTTGAGAACTGGTATTATATCGCGCGGAGCATCACGAGTATTATCGGGTACTAGCGTATTTCAGAAGAGAAATACGCTGACGGGGCCGAGTGAAATGAACTGCTGAAATATGTTGTGGGATAAAGGTTTGAACGCCGAATTCCGGATGGAATAGCTTCTTTATTCTTCCGGCCTCCGGGCAGGGACAGGGGGCCTGTCAGGGGCTGCCGCCCCTCCGAGGCTCCTTTCCAATCCCCCGGAACCCCATGCTGACATCGCGCTACACTATTAGAGCAGTTTAACTTTAAAATTATACATGGTCAGGATCCTATATTCTGACCCGCAAGTTTCACGCCTCCGCCGGAGCTTGACGCCGCAAGTGAATTG
>JAEXGX010000287.1 GCA_023450535.1 Pseudomonadota bacterium
TGTTGCAACTCTTTAATCTTACGTTGTGCACCGCTCTCTATGCCCCTTTTGTACGCATCTATGATCACAAAAAAAACAAACTGGCCGCCGAACAGGTGAACAAGCTCACCGACATACTTCTGGACCTGCAGGAGCAGGGAGAGCCGGTATCTCTTCTCAGCATGCGCGGCGACCAGGGAACACTGGCCAGAATGCTGGCGGGCGATCTTCCGCATGCTATCAAAAAAAATGAGCTGGAACTTTATTTCCAGCCCCAGTTTGATGCGGACAACCGCTATGTGGGAAGTGAGGCACTACTGCGCTGGCAACACCCCGGTTTCGGATATATCGCGCCACCACTCATCATCCGCCTCGCGGAGGAATCTCATCATTTGCGCCAGCTTGAGCGCTGGATTTTCCAACAGGCCGCACACAGAATCTTCGACCTCAAAAGCAGAAATCTGCCTTCACAAATCAGCGTCAATATTACGGGAGGCACTCTCTATGATCCCGATTTTGCCGTGTTTTTGTACGATCTCATAGCTCAGGGGCTTCCCTCTCACGATATGCATATAGAACTGACAGAACAAAGCCCCCTGCTGTTATCAGATGACAGCAGAGAATTGCTCCGCCGCTACCGCCTCATGGGGTTTTCTTTTGCCATTGACGATTTTTCCATGGGGCACACCTCATTGAAACATCTCCAGGACGATAATTTTGACATGGTCAAATTGGACGGTTCCCTGGTTCGGGATCTCTGCAACTCCCGTTGCCGTGAAATTGTCACCTCCATTGTATCCCTCTCCAAAACGCTGCATTTCGATGTAATTGCGGAATATGTGGAAAGCCGGGAGGATCAGAAAACACTGGAGGCGCTCGGCGTTCTTCTGTACCAGGGCTATCTGTACGGCCCCGCCATGAAATTTGAGCAATTGCTTCAGTTATTGGAAGGACAGGGCAAAACAAAACAGGATATGCTTTGAACTCCCATTTTTTCTGAAGAAAACGCCCCGGTATGGTTTGCCAAATGCGGGGTCATGTCTTACTCTCTGTGCTTCAACGATTTTACTACGGAGACCCTCCCATGTTCAGCTACCTGATGGGCAAAATATTCGGCACGCGTAATCAGCGCTATCTCAAATCTCTACGCCCGCTGCTGCGTAAAACCAACGCACTGGAACCTCAAATGCAGGCCCTTGCCGACGAGGAACTGGCCCCCCGCCTTGCAGAATACCGCCGTCAAGTACAAGAGGAAGGGCGCAGCCTCGACGATTTGCTGCCCGAAGTCTTCGCTCTTGTGCGCGAAGCATCCCGCCGCATTCTCGGCATGCGTCATTATGACGTACAGCTGGTGGGCGGCATTGTCCTGCATCAGGGCAAAATCGCAGAAATGAAAACCGGCGAAGGTAAAACCCTGGTCGCCACCCTGCCTGTGGTGCTCAACGCCATTTCCGGCAAGGGCGTACATGTGGTCACGGTGAACGACTACCTCGCCCGCCGCGACGCTGAATGGATGGGGCAATTGTACAAAGCCCTCGGCCTTTCCGTGGGGATTATCGTGCACGGCCTCTCTGACGAGGAACGCAAGGCCGCATATAATGCCGACATCACTTACGGCACGAACAACGAATTCGGTTTCGACTACCTGCGTGACAACATGAAGTTCTACAAGGAACAACTGGTGCAGCGCGGGCACAATTTTACCATTGTGGACGAAGTGGACTCCATCCTCATCGACGAGGCGCGTACCCCGCTGATTATCTCTGGAGCGGGTGATGAATCCACCGGCCTGTACCGGCAGATGGACGAAGTCGTGCGCCGTCTGAAGCCTGAAGAGCACTTCACCGTGGATGAAAAGGCCCGTACTGCCCTGCTCACCGAAGAAGGCGTGGCCCAGTGCGAACGCATCCTGTCCGTCGACAACCTGTTCGACCCGCAGAACATCATGCTCCAGCACCACATTCAGCAATCACTGCGCGCCCACTATGCCTACAAGCGCGATGTAGACTACATCGTTAACGACGAAGGCAAAGTGGTCATTGTGGACGAATTCACGGGCCGCCTCATGGAAGGCCGCCGCTTCGGCGACGGGCTGCATCAGGCCCTGGAAGCCAAGGAACGAGTAAATATCGAAGCGGAAAACCAAACGCTGGCCAGCATCACATTCCAGAACTACTTCCGCATGTATGACAAACTGTCGGGCATGACCGGCACAGCCCAAACCGAAGCCGTGGAATTCAGCCAAATTTACGGGCTGGAAACCATCACCATCCCCACCAACAAGCCCATGATCCGGGATGACCGCCCTGATTTCATCTATCGCACCCAGCGGGAAAAATTTGTCGCCATTGTCCAGGCCATCAAGGAACTGTACGAAAAAGGCCAGCCCGTGCTGGTGGGCACCATCTCCATCGAAACGTCAGAACTGCTTTCTTCCATGCTCAGGAAGGAGGGCATCCCCCACAATGTGCTGAACGCCAAGCAGCACGCCCGTGAAGCTGAAATCGTCGCTCAGGCCGGTCAGGCCGGCCATGTGACCATTGCCACCAACATGGCCGGACGCGGCACGGACATCCGGCTGGGCGAAGG
>JAEXGX010000334.1 GCA_023450535.1 Pseudomonadota bacterium
TTGCACTGCATTCATATTATCAAGGAGAATGCGCTCCGGTCGGGCAGCGACTGCCTCCTCAACCTCCTGTGCGGTCCGGCATTCCACCTCGATGGGCGGACAGGGCTCATAGCGCCCACGTAATGCCGCCACGGCCGCAGTAATAGAACCCGCCGCGTCGATGTGATTGTCCTTGAGCATGAGCATTTCGGCCAAATTCATGCGGTGGTTGCAACCACCGCCGACGCGCACGGCATATTTTTCCAGATAGCGTTGCCCGGGGAGGGTTTTGCGAGTATCCAACAGGCGGACCCCCGTGCCTTCTAGCTCGTCAACGTAGCTCCGGGTCAGATTTGCGATGCCGCTGAGGTGCGTGATCAAATTCAAAATCACGCGTTCCGCCTTGAGCAGCACACAGGTAGGTCCCCACAACCGGGCAATGTTCGTCCCTTTGGTGACGAACGAAGCCTCCGTCGTCAGAGCCTCCCAATAGGAAGAGGGACAATCCATTCCCATTTCTGCTAGCACCAAGCTGATCAACGGCAGACCGGCCACCAGAGAATCCTGTTTCGCTACAATGCGCGCCACAGATTCCGCTTCCGGCGCAAATATGCCGAGAGAAGTCAAATCCGGCCCGTCTTCATCCAAGGCGAGGCGAACCAATTGCCGCGCGAAATCTCCCGCTTCTCCAGGAAGAATGGCCGCAACGTCTTCAGGAACAAAGCTGAACAGTCTGTCCCCGACGCGTTGCGAACAAGAGTGGTTTGTATTCGTTGCCAAGTCACCCGCGTCGCCGCAGGAAGCGCAAGAGCTGTCTTTCATGCTTGCCCCATGATAAGGAGGATGCTAATTTGCCTGACGGCCACGTTCGTTATGCCATACACGTTAGGTTTACCTTGTCCCTTCGTCAAGTCGCGACTTCGGAGATTCCCATGAGCACCCGACCTGATTCCTACCCTGAACGCCCCGAAGTCGTTTCGCGTCCCCCTGCTGCGCTTGAGGCCGAAAATATTGCTACCGTCCCGGCAAGGGAACTTCCTCTGTCAGAATCCCCCCTGCCAGCAGAAGAAATCCCTGAGAGCGAAACGCCCCCCCCCTCCCCTTGCACCAATGAACTAAATGCAGATGCTGCACACCCCGCCGACCGAGCGGAACAGTTAGAGCAGCTCAGCCTTGCCGAACAGATGTGCGTATTGCGCCACCTGCCAACTGATGAAGCCGCAGAAGCTCTGGCGGAACTGGATGGTCAGGTGGCCCGCGATGTGCTGGAAAACATGGATGCTGACGACGCGGTTCGCATCCTTTCAGAAATGTGGCCCGACGACGCGGTTGACGTATTGGATGAAGTAGACGAAGGCCATCGCGATGTGCTGCTCAACAGCATGACTCCGGAAGACGCCCTTGAACTGCGCGCCTTATTGACCTTTGATCCGGACACCGCCGCAGGTGTCATGAACACGGAAATCATTCTGGTTAATTCCAATGCCTCCGTGGACGAAGCCATCCTACAAATCCGCTCCGAACTCGAAGATAAGGAAATGCCTTATTATGTCTACGTGGTGAACGATCTGGACAAACTGGTGGGAGTGCTCTCTCTGCGCGATCTCATGCTGTCCAAACCCGGCACAAAGATTTGTGACGCGGTGGGTAAACAGGATCTTATCACCGTTTCCTTCGATGCGGACAAACTTGAAGTTGCGCAGCTCCTTGGCCATTACAACTTTCTCTGCCTCCCGGTCGTGGATCGGGAAGGCCACCTCATGGGCGTAGTCACCCATGACGACGTTATCGATATTCTCCAGGACGAAGCCAGTGCCGACATGCTGGGTATGGTGGGCGCAGGTCAGACGGAAGATGTGGATACTCCGTGGCTGATTTCTGTGCGGATGCGTCTGCCCTGGCTTGTCATCAACATGCTGAATTCCGCCATGTCGGCCTTTATTGTTTACATGTTCGAGGGCAGTATCGCGCAAATGGCCCTGCTCGCCGTGCTTATGCCCATGGTGGCCAATCAGGCAGGTAACACGGGGCAACAGGCTCTTGCCGTCATGATCCGCCAGTTGGCCACGGAAAAATTCGACCGGCGTAAAGCCTGGTTCGCCGTACTGAGAGAAGCGAAAATCGGCATTCTGACCGGAGTGATCATGGGAACATTGGCCTGTCTCAGTATTATGCTGCTGGCTGACAACCTGCTGCTGGGCGCGGTCATGGGGGGAGCACTGCTGCTTGACATGATACTCGGCGCAGTAGCCGGAGGCTCTATTCCTCTGATTTTGCGCGCATTGGGCCGTGACCCGGCTCAGGCGTCCAGCATTTTTCTCACCGCCCTGACTGACGGCGCAGGCTTTTTCATCTTTCTCAGTTTGGCCAGTCTTTTTCTTCTGGCCTGAGCAAAGAGATAGAATGAAAAACGAACTTCAGCGCATCCCCGGCGTGGGGCCGAACATGGCGCTCCATCTCAAGCGCCTCGGCTACGCCAAGGTCGAAGACCTGAAAGGAGAAAATCCAGAGCTCATATATGAACGGGATCGCCACCTGCATGGCGGCATGCTCGATCGGTGCGTCCTCTATGTCTACCGCCTCGCCGTGTGGTTTGCAGAAAACGAAGGGAGAGAGATGCCTGCCGAACGTTTGAAATGGTGGAACTGGAAAGGGCCGGAGGACTGACCCTTCAGACCTTGTCCGCCTACTGCTGCCGCGCCTGCATACGGTCGCTTTCCTTGAATGCCTGCACGGCAAAGGCCACAAGCACCGGCCCGGCCACCAGACCGACTGCCCCAAGAAAAGCCATGCTGCACAGGATCGAAAATAACAGTACAAACATGGGGGCTTCAATTCCTGTCTTTAACAGATAGGGGCGAACGAGATTGTCTGATCCCGCCACGACAACTATCCCCCAAATAACAAGGCCAATGGCTGCACCTGGTGAAATCGTAAACCACAGCACGATGGAAAGTGGTCCCCAGACAAGCGCCGTGCCTACCACAGGAATTACCGCTGCGAATGTTGCCAGCAAGCCCCAGAAGGCAGGTTCGGATACCCCTACGATGCGCAGGCCTATTCCTGTCAACGTGCCCTGCATGACGGCGACAAACAATATCCCGATGAAAACCGAACGAAACGCGTGGCGCAAAGCCAAAAGAATACGGTTGAAGGAATCCTCCGGCAGGCGGGTGATGCGCAGGCTCATGCGTCGGATGGCGGGAGCGTAAATCACGCCAAGCGTGGCGAGCACAATGAAAAGGCATACAAGCCAGATTGCGGTCATGGTGCCGCCCGCGAGGCCTATGCCGCCGGAAACCAGTGTTTTAAGGCCGGTATTGACATAAGTATCAAAATTTTCACCGATTTGATTGAACCAGTCATTAAGGCCGGGGATCTTTGAAAGCCAAAGTCTCACTTCGTCAAGATATTCTGTCAATTCCGGCGAAATCGCCCACCCAGATGCCCGCCAGGCATTCAGGCGGCGGATGCCGCTGATCGCCTGCGGCGTAATCAGCACGGTCATGATGGTAAAAGGCAAAATCAGGCAGAAGCTGAGGCCCGCAGCGTAAAGCACCGTGCTCTTGAACCTGCTCATACGCGCACGCATCCAGCGGTACAGGGGCAGAGTCAGGCAGGAAATCGATCCTGCCAGAAATACCGTGACAGGATAAGACCAGAATATACAGCACCAAGCCCCAAAGGCCAACACCGCAAGAATGCGCGCCATACTTACATCTTTCATGGCGTCAATGTACGGACTTGTCTCAATATTGTCGAGGATGATTCTTTTTGAAGTACAAAAAAATATGCGGCCTTCCCTCCGTTCGTCGGAATTTTTTGCCTTGGCATCTTATTTGCTAGATTGGCAGAGATAAGACGCAATTTTCAACGAAAGGGAAAAATATACCCTGGAGGTATGCGTGTCATGACAAGCGACAGTGAACACCGCTCCGTCATGCTGTCCATTCGCCCTGTGAGCAGCTCCATGAACAGAGCTCCCCACGTGCGGGACGGTGCTCTCCCCCATCCGGGCAAAGAGCTATGGGCAGAACAAGTGGAACAGACCCTGCAGGCCGGTGCTCCCTTTTTGCCGGATGAGCTGAATGATACGCTGGATACTTTGCAGGAGCATACCCTCGCGGATATTTATACGTTCATGGAGAGCATGAATACCTCACTCTCTCAACGGCTTGTTATCACTTTGGACAAAGATGGCCGGCTGGATGTGGGGGAACACCCCCAAAGAGAGGCTATTCGGGCGATGCTTGATATGCATCCGGAAATCGCTAGGAAAATACGTTCTCTGGCGGCCCTGACGCTGGCAGAAAAAAGCATGGCCGAACTTTGCCAAGCCGACAGACTGCTCCGCTGCGAACCACTCCCTTGTGACAACTTGACCCGTGATGATAGCGGAGAAAATCACACTCCTATTTTTCAAGCCTGCTTGCAAGGCTCAC
>JAEXGX010000356.1 GCA_023450535.1 Pseudomonadota bacterium
ACCCCAAGGATTACGTCGATCAGGAAAGCTACGACGCCTATATCGCCAAGACCAACGAGAAGGCGGCGCAGTACACCATGCACGAAATCACCAACTATCTGCGTCAGCGCCAGTATTGGCGGGGCGAGGAAGACCGCTACGTCACCCGCACCTTCAAAAAGGCGGTGCAGTATCTGGAGCAGGTGGATCGCAACAAACAGTTCTTTCTCTGGGTGGACAGCTTTGATCCGCATGAGCCCTGGGATCCGCCCTCAGTCTACGACCCGGACATGAAGTGCCCCTACGATCCCGACTATCAGGGCAAGGACGTATTTCTGCCGTTCTCCACCCCGGTGGACGGCGTGTTCACCGAAGAACAGCTCCATCATGTGCGCATGCTGTACGCGGAGCTGATCACCCTGTGCGACAAACAATTCGGGATCTTCCTCGATGCGGTACGCCGTCTCGGCCTGGAAAAGGACACGTTGATTATCATGGTGGCCGATCACGGCGAACCCATGGGCAACGGCGAACACGGCCACGGCATCATGCGCAAGACCCGCCCCTGGCCCTATGAAGAGCTGGCGCATATCCCCTTCATTGCGCGCGGCCCCGGCATCGCCTCCGGCCAGCGCCTCAAGGCCTTTGTCCAGAGCGTGGATGTGGCCCCCACCATATGCGACTGGCTGGGCATCGGCGTACACCCCGACATGCAGGGCAAATCCCTGCTACCCGTGCTGCGCGGGGAAACGGACAAGGTACACGACTTCTGCATCGCGGGTTACCACGGTTACTCCTGGGCCATCTATACGGAAGACTGGAGCTATATCCACTGGGTCAAGACCGAAGGCGCGGATCGCATGGGCAAAGACTTCTATGCCGCCAGTGTGGATTCCTCCCACCTGCGCGCCGTGGGCGGCAAGGGCATGTTCGACGGCATTGTGAAAGCTTACGCCGACCTGGAAAACAAACAGAAGGAGACGGGCGGCAGCATGCTGGGCGGCAACGCCGCGCAGGAGCAGTACAAGGACGCCGCCACCCTGGACGGCGAATCCCAGTGGACCTGCACGCCCGGCAGCGTGGCCGAGGTGCCGGAAACAGATGAACTCTACGATCGCCGGATTGACCCCTTCCAGCTCAACAATGTCATCGCGCAGCACCCCGACATCGCCAAAAAGCTCCTTAATAAACTCCGTACCTACATCAGCGATCTGAAAGCGGAATAATACAGCCCGCATGTTCTCCGGCCCCCGGCGCGCCGGGGGCCGGAGAACAACGCCTGAAAGGACTTAAAATGAAAAAATGCGTCACCGTGCTGCTGATCTGCTGCGGCATTTACATCCTGAGCATGTTCCACCGTACCTGCATCGCCGTACTGTCCATGGACATCATGCGGGATTTCCATTTTTCGCAGGCATCCCTGGGGATTATCAGCGGCGTGACCTTGCTGGCATACGGTCTCATGCAGCTTCCTTCAGGCATTCTTGCAGACCATCTCGGAGCAAGGCGCACGCTGGTATTGTTGTCTCTGCTCACCGGCATCTCGGCGCTTCTGTTTACCTGTACCGACATTCTGCCGCTCAGCCTCGGCACGCGTTTCTGCATGGGCATAGGCATCGCCGTGGCGGTACCGGCCTACGCGCTGCTTGCCCAGTGGTATCCACCGGAAAGCTACGCCCGCGCGGCGGGTATCCTGACCGCCAGCGGCGCGCTCGGTATCGTGCTCTCCGGTCCGGTTCTCGCCCTCCTGCGCGATGCGGCGGGCTGGCTTGTCAGCCTTCAGCTTTTCGCCGTACTGACGCTGCTCATGGTTTTACCGATCCGTTTCGGTATTCCCGCCCGCGCCCCGCTTCAGCGTCATGACGCACCCCGCCCTTCCATACACTCCATCCGCGCCGACCTCGCCTCCACCCTCTCCAGCTCGCGCTTCTGGCTGGTGAGCCTTTGGGGCATGCTCACCATGGGCACCTTTTTCACCATGAGCGCGCTGTGGTGGGTGCCTTATCTTGTGGACAGCGCCGGCTTCACAGTCACGAGCGCTTCCTATGTGCTGTTCTGCGCCGCTCTGACCCAGCTTGCCGCCGGACCAGTCACCGGCTGGCTGTCCGATGTGGTGTTCAAAGGCCGACGCGCTCTGCTCATCGCGGCGGGCACGCTCTGCCTTCTCAGTTTCGGCGGAATCACCCTGACCACCGGATCCCTGCCTAAGTGGCTTCTTGTCGCGCTGTGCATGATCTGGGCTTTCGCCGCATCCTCCGGCGGCATTCTGTATGTCACCATCCTCAGGGAAAATTTTCCCTCCCATGTGGGAACGGCCATAGGCTGTTCCAACCTGCTCTACCCGGTGTGGTCGGCCGTGCAGCAAAGCATCTTCGGCTGGCTGTTAGGACACAGCGGAGAAAGTTCCCCCTATCTTGCCCCCATGTTGTTTCTGACAGCCAACGTCGGGCTTGGACTGATTTTCGCCTTGTTCGTCAAGGAAAGCTGGGGAAAGCCCTCCTTGGCAAACGCGGTCGCACGCGCGGAGAAGGAACGTCTGGAAGGAACATCCCTAACAACCGAAAATTGAAAGGAGGACGTCTTTCCCCATTTATCCGTCATTATTGAAGGACTCAGTAAAAAACACGTGCTCACGCGAAGAATTCCACCGCCCGCAACGCCCCTTCCGAATATCTCCGCGCGGCGCCCCAGACCGCCGGAACAAGGAGCCTGACATGCCGCAATATTCTCTCTGGACGAAATACCAGCGCCTCACGTCCTTTCTGGTGGATAAAACCTTCTTTCTGGCCATGATCTGCCTGCTCGGCATGATTGTGCCCGTAACCATCGACGTCATCCTGCGCACGTTCACATCGTGGTCCCTGCCGGGAACTGTAGAAATGGAAGAGCTCTTCATGCTCATGCTTGTCTTTCTGAGCCTCGCGGAGCCCCAGCTCAAGCAGCGGCATATCGAGATGGACCTCTTCTTCCCCCATTTTCCCAAGCCCGTACAGCGCGGCCTCATGGTCTTCCACTGGACCGTCTGCCTCATTCTCGTACTTGTGCTGACGTACGAAATCGGTGTCATCAGCCTTGAACGCTTTGAGACAAAACAGTTCTCTGAAGTGCTGGCTATCCCCCACTGGCCTTTTTTCTTTATCGCCACCCTCGGCATGCTTCTGATGTGCCTCGCCCTGATCGACAGCCTGGGCACGGCGGTTCTGGACTGCCTGAAAAACCGCAATTTCCGGGCGCTGGCCGCCGCTCTGGCGGGTTCCGGCCTGCTGTGTTCCCTGCCCTGGCTGCTGGAAGACACTCCGCTTGCCTGGGACTATCTGCTTGCGGGAGCCTGCGGATTTCTGCTGCTCATGCTTCTGCTCATCGGCCGCATGCCTGTCGGCTACGCCATGGCGGCGGTGGGCACCATAGGCCTCATGCTCATCGAGGAAAACCATCTCATGCCCCTGCACATGCTGGGCATGAGCGCACCGCACACCGCCATGTCCTACACCATGTCGGTGATTCCCCTGTTCATTTTCATGGGTGAACTGGCCCTGTATTCCAATATCAGCAAAGGATTGTTCGACGCGGCCGCCAAATGGTTCGGCTGCTACCCCGGCGGCATGGCCATTGCCAGTGTGGCCGGTTGTACCGGTTTTGCAGCTATTTGCGGAGATTCTCTGGCCACGGCCATGACCATGTCATCCGTTGCCCTGCCGGAAATGAAGAGCCGCGGCTATAATTCGGGCTTCGCCTGCGCCGCGCTGGCCTCCGGCGGCACGCTGGGCATCCTCATCCCGCCGAGCGTGGGCTTCATCATGTACGCCATCGTCACAGAGGCGTCGCTTGGCAAATTATTCATGGCGGGCATCATCCCCGGCCTGCTGCTGGCCCTCCTGTTCTGCTCCAGCATTTATATCATCGCGCGGCTGCATCCGGACATGGCACCGCGCGGCCCACGTTATCCCCTGCGCGAAAAACTGGCCTCCCTCGGCGGGGTTCTGCCCATGGTCGGCCTGGTGGTCTTCGTCATGGGCGGCATGCTGGCCGGGATCTTCAGCCCTACCGAGGCAGGAGCCATCGGCGCGGCGGGAACACTGGTCTATTCTTCCCTTTCCCGGCGGCTTTCCCTTCGGGGCTTCCGTTCAGCGGTCATCAGCGCCGTTTCCATGACTACCAAACTCATGCTGATTCTCATCGGCGTCAACCTGCTGGGCTATTTCCTCGCCGCGACCCAGCTTCCCTTTCTGCTGGCCGACTTCATTCTGGGCATCACCTCCAACAAGTGGCTGATCTTCGCCCTGGTGGTG
>JAEXGX010000197.1 GCA_023450535.1 Pseudomonadota bacterium
TCCGTCCAAATTTCCAACGGGAACACGCCCGCCTTGGAGCGCGAAAATATGCCTTCCGGATTTCCGGCGAACATGCCGGACAAAGGGTACGATTGGGGGGCAAACAGTATTCATGAACGTTTTTCCCAGTTGTTGCCCCCCGATAATCTTCCGGCCGAATGGACGGAAAGCGCCCCGGCGACACGCTCCGAGCTGCACCTCTGCGCCCGAACCATCCAAAACGGCCTCATGGATCGCCTTGACGAAGCGATTGAATTACTGACTGCTGAAAATCGGGAAAAAAATTGCCAACTTGCAGCCAGAGCAGACGCCACGGAGCGGGAAATCACAGCCCTGCGCGAAGAAATGCAAACCATGCGTCTGTTGTTGAGCACGGCTGAAAAAACTCAGCAGGCTGATATAGATCAACTGCGGGCATTATTGTTGCGGGTTGCCAAGACGCTTACTGAAAAAAACGCCTGACGACGTGGCGCATCAGGCTATGGAAGGGCCCAGAGTCTTTAAGGATTGTACAAAGGATTGCGTATCGAATTTCAGTAGCTCGATCTTTTCTGTCCGCCCTCCGGGCTGGGACAAGGGGCCGTGTTATGGGAGGGAAAGCTCTCTCATAACACGGCCCCTCATGCCTCGCTCAAGACTCACTCCTGTTCGGGGCGGCCGCCTCTCCGAGGCATGTTTCCCCCGCCGGAAAGGCGGAAGAATAAACAAGTTCGAACTGACGAAATCCGGTGCTCGCCCCTCTGCGTCCCGACGCCCTCCAGATTAGCCGCACAATCGAACCAGTCTTTCCTGCTTCCTCCTGAAAGACTACTTCAGTTCTTCAAACTGTGAATGGGGGCAGGGATACGGCCACCCAATTTAATAAAGGAAGAGGCATCACCACCAGGAACAGCGATAATCGCCGCCTCACCAAGCAGTCCTCCAAAGCAGGCAACATCGCCCACGCCCTTGCCCGGAACCGGGATAACGCGCACTGCTGTGGTTTTACTGTTAATCATGCCTATGGCCATTTCGTCGGCAATCATACCGGAAATGGTGGAGGCGGGAGTATCGCCAGGAATGGCGATCATATCCAGCCCCACGGAGCAGACGCTGGTCATGGCCTCAAGTTTCTCCAGGCTGAGCGCACCGGACCGGGTGGCGGCCTCAATGCTGGAATCTTCGGAAACGGGAATAAACGCTCCGGAGAGCCCGCCCACATGGGAAGAGGCAAAAGCTCCGCCCTTCTTTACCGCGTCATTGAGCATGGCCAGCACGGCGGTAGAGCCGGGAGCACCTATGGAAGAAAGCCCTACGCTCTGGAAAATCTCCCCCACAGAATCACCCACCGCCGGGGTGGGCGCAAGGGAAAGATCAGCCACGCCAAAAGGCAGACCGAGGCGATCTGCCACTTCCTTGCCGATGATCTCGCCCACACGCGTAACCTTATAGGCCGTGCGTTTAATGACGTCTGCAACTTCCCCCAGGGTGATGCCGCCGTTCATCTTGCCCGCCGCCATAGCTCGATCAATGGCCTTTTTCACCACGCCGGGGCCGGAAACGCCCACATTAATAACGACATCCGGCTCTCCTACGCCCAGATAGGCTCCGGCCATGAACGGTACATCCTGCGGGATATTGGCAAATACCACCAGCTTGGCGCAGCCGAGGCCATCGCGGCCGCGTGTAGCTTCCGCCACATCAAGAATTCGCTGTCCCATGAGGGCCACAGCATCCATGTTGATACCGGAACGAGAGGAGGCAACATTGATGGAAGAACAGATGCGGTCGGTGCAGGATAAAGCTTCAGGCAGAGAATCAATGAGATTGCGCTCACCGGGGGTCATGCCTTTTTCCACCAGCGCACCGAACCCGCCAAGAAAATCCACTCCGGCGTTTTTAGCTGCCTCATCCAGCACGCGGCAGGCCTTGACCATTTCCTCGCGGGAAAAAGACGCGCCCACCACCCCGATAGGGCTGACGCTGATACGTTTGTTCACCACCGGAATGCCATATTTATCCGCGACATCATTGCAGGTTTCCACCAGCTTGCTGGCATAGCGGGAAATTTTGGCCCGCACCTTGTAGGCAAACACATCGAAATCATGGGTGGCGCAGTCGAAAAGGCTTATGCCGAGCGTCACGGTGCGCACGTCAAGATGTTCGTTACGCAACATATTAAGAGTGCTGAGCACTTCGCGATCAGTAAGCATGGGAATTCCCCTGGTTCAAAATGTATCTGGACTGTCGACAACGTCTGCAGTCCCGAAAATCAGATACGGCCTCGTGGCTTCAGATGGACTTGACGCGGTGCACAGCTTCAAAAATATCGCGGTGCTGCATGCTCACGCGCAACCCCATATCCCGCGCCCTGTCTTCCAGCGTACGGCGCAGGGCAGTCCTGTCTATGGACAGGGGGAGAGATATCTCAAATACTTGTACGGCACGCAGTTTCGCATCAGGCTGCCCTTCAGGCAGATCCGGCATAAGTGCCTTCATGTTCTCGATGTTTACCTTGTTCTCGGAGAAAATACGGGCGAAAGAGGCTACCACATTCAAACCGTCCTCGCCATCCACGGTGATCACAAACGGCTCGCCCGGTTCGCCATGATAAACAGCCTCTTCGTCCAGCGAACGTACAATGACGGAAAGGCTCATATCACGCGCGTCAATAGCCTTGACCAACCCGCTATGTACCTTATCTTCCGGTAGCGAATCGGGTTTCTCCGCAATGAATATTGCAGCAAACTGGCCTTTAAGAATGGTCTGGCTGATTTCCTCAATATTACATTCCAGGGCCGATAGAGTACTGGAAACCAGATAGACGACACCGGGGCAGTCGATGCCCAAAATGGAAACCGCGATCTTGCTCACGATATGACCTCACTGAAAAAAAGGAACGACCGCCGCTGCGGACGACCCGTTCTTTGTGCCAGTCCTTCGCCCCGGCTGGCAAGCGAAAAATACGTGCAGTCGGGACAGAACAATACATGCATTGCGCAGAAAAGCGATTGAACATTACCTGTCTAGAGACTATCATGTATAAATAGACCGGAAGAATACACCTTCCTGCTCTTTACCTCCTTGCGACCCAAGGGAAAAGGGGGGGACTATGTCTGCACCTCCCCAGCTCCAGACAAGAGCTTTTCAAGAACTGCCCTCTTTTTGACGATCCGGTCTTGATTTTTTTCGTAATAGACCGAAAGATTATGCATGATTCCTTTGCCTCTGAACCGGCGCGTATTTTTCTTTTTACATCTGCGCTGACGGCTTTTCCGATCGCGGAATTGCCGCCGGGATGCAAAACATAAGGTTGGTTCGTATGCGTTGGAGCGACATCTCCGTCAGAAAAAAACTGTATGCCGTTTTTATGGTTGGCATTACCTTCTTCATTGCCGTCATGACGCTTTTCACGCTCTTTCTTTATGATGTGGGCGAAGATGCTGAACTGCTGAGCAAACCGCGCAACGACGCGGCTCTCCTGGCCGCCGAAGTCAGCCATCTGCAATGGGCAATGAACGTGCAGAATTACGTCATGAACGAAGGCAGGCACCCGCTGACAGCAGCCCTGGACGGGCACCAGTGCACTTTCGGCAAATGGTTCTATGGGCCAGGCCGGGCCGTACTGGAACAAGAGATTTCAGGCACGCGTCCTATCTTCGCGGCGCTGGACAAAACACATGTGGCCCTGCACCAGAGCGCATCCCTTATTAGTAAGGATATAAGAGACGGAAAGAGCACTGCTGCACGCGAGCATTTCGAAACAGTTACCCTCCCCATATTAACAGAGGTGAGATCCCTGCTCGGTCAGGCAGTCACACTTTCACGTGAGTCGCAGAGCGGCATTGTCGCCCAACTGAACGACAAGCTGGCGAACATCACCAGACTGGCAATCATCGCCTCTCTCGCATTCCTACTCGCCGGGGCCTTCACCTCCTTCATGCTCGTGCACAATATATGCAACCCTCTCAACAAGCTGACTTCAGCGGCCCAACGCGTTGCGGGAGGCAACTTCACGTCAGTGGATATAGAGCAGAAAGACGAAGTGGGCCAGCTAGCCTCGGCTTTCAACATCATGACTGGAGTGGTAAAGGAAAAACTCGGAGTCTCTCAGGGCATCATGCATGGTATGACCATTCCCTTTGCATCCTGTGATATGGAGGGACGCCTGACCTATATCAACTGCGAAATGCTTTCCTGTTGGGGCAGAACGGGACGCCCGGAAGATTATCTTGGTATGAACGTCGCTCAATTTTTCTACAATGACGCCTCACGACATACTATTTTCGAACAAGTGCTGGACGACAAAAAAGCCATTATTAATCGTACCCTCACAGAAACAACCATTGAGGGAACCAAAAAGCATCTGGTCGTGGACATCTCTCCCC
>JAEXGX010000033.1 GCA_023450535.1 Pseudomonadota bacterium
TATCAATACTATTCCCGAATTTGCCCGCCTGCGCTACGGTGTGCGCGCCCGCAGGCCGGAAACCCTGGACAAAACCATTGAAAGGGTAGTCAATTGCGCCCGCTGCTGCGCACAGGCTCTGGGTTGCGAGTTTTCCTACCGCCACTCCGCCCATCCCTACTACACTATGCGCCATAACATGCCGCTGTTGCGCACCTTTGCAAATAACCTCGATCTGCTTGGCGAAAGCTATATTGAGGAAGTACCCAGCAGCTACTCCACCGACATGGGCAATGTGAGCTTCAAGGCGCCGTCCATTCATCCCTACATCTCCATCGGCGGCGCGCATCTTGTCGGGCACACCCCGGCCTTTGCGGAAGCCAGCAACTCCGAATGCGGCTTCAAGGGTATGCTCCTCGCCGCACGGGCTATGGCCATGACCGGCTACGACGTACTTGCCGACGCAACGTTACGCCAAAGCATCCGCGCGGCATTCGACAAGCCCGACGAACTTGATTAGATTATTTCGGCTTTAAACACTCCGGCGGCGGCTCCTTGGCCGCCGCCGGTTCCTGTTCTTTGCCCGTCCATAATGAGTGGTTGAAGCGTCACGAACATGATCGCCTCTCCGATTTCACCCTCAAGCCCGTAGCCCATTCAAGGAGTCCCGCCCATGGCGAAGGAAAAAATTGAAAACCTTTCCGGCATTCTCGGCCTGATTGAACGAGCCGGAAACAGACTGCCCCATCCTGTGACCATCTTTGTGGTGCTTACCGTCCTTGTCATGCTTCTTTCCTGGCTTTTTCAGGGAACCAGCATGGTTGATCCCAAGGGCAAGACGTTGGTCGTGCAAAGTCTTGTTTCCGCAGACGGCCTGATCTGGCTGCTCAAGAACTGCGTGAAAAATTTTGTGGAGTTCAAGCCTCTGGGCCTTGTGCTGGTGATGATGATGGGCCTGGGTGTTGCCGAGGAAGTCGGCCTGCTCTCCGCAGTGTTGCGCGGTACCATTCTCAGCGCACCCAAAAGCATGGTCACGGCGATCATTGCCTTCTGCGGCGTCATGGGCAACATGGCTTCCAGCGCGGCCTTCGTGGTCGTGCCGCCTCTTGGGGCCATGATCTTCAAGGGGCTGGGGCGCAACCCGCTGGCAGGCATGGCGGCCGGTTTTGCAGGCTGCGCGGCAGGCCTCAACGCCAACCTCCTTGTCGTGGGTACGGACGTCGGCCTGGCGGCAATCACCCAGCAGGCGGCGCAAATTCTTGACCCGAGCATAACGGTCCACCCCGCCGTCAACTGGTACTTCATGAGCGCCTCCACCTTCCTGGTCACCGCGATCATCGTGATCATCACTGACAAATTTCTGGAACCCCGCCTCGCAAACATGGACATGCACGAAGGTGCTCTGGAAGCTGAAGATATGTCCCTCACCGCGCAGGAGCGGCGCGGCCTGCGCTGGGCGCTGATCGGCTGCGGCGTCTACCTGCTGCTGGTTCTGGCCACGGTTGTGCCCGAGCACGGCATTCTACGTAATCCTAAAACCTTCACCATTGTGCCCTCGCCCTTCCTTGACTCTCTCGTGCCCATTCTGTTCGGCTTCTTCCTCGCCCTGGCGCTCCCCTACGGCATCGCCACCGGAGTCATCCGCAGCGACAAGGACGTGGTGCGTTACATGAGCAAGGCCATGCGTGAATTCGCACCGTTCATCGTACTCTGCTTCGCCGCCGGGCAGTTCATTTCCAGCTTCTCCTACACGCATCTGGACATGTTCCTGTCGATCCAGGGCGCGGCTTTCCTCAAGGATACCGGTTTCTCCGGCATTCCGCTGATCATCTGTTTCCTGATCCTCGCGGCCTGCATCAACTTCTTCATCGGCAGTGCCATGGCCAAATGGGCCCTGCTTGCCCCCATTTTCGTACCCATGCTCATGCAGATGCAGTATTCTCCCTACTTCATCCAGGCCGCCTACCGCATTGCGGACTCCACCACCAACGCTATTTCTCCGCTTGAACCCTTTATGGCCTTTGTGATCGGGGTAGCGCAGAAATACGCGAAAAACGTGGGCCTCGGCACCATCATTTCCCTGATGCTGCCCTTTGCCTTGGGTATCCTGGTTATCTGGGGGCTTTTCCTTATCATCTGGATGGAACTGGGCATTCCGCTCGGACCTGGCGCGCCCATTTACCTGTAATTCGCATAAAAATAGGGGGCGCTCTGCTGTGAAGAGCGCCCCGCGCCGATTTTTTCGGCTTTTTTTTCGCTTTTAAGCATCAATTTCACCCACGCTTGTCCGGTATACCTATACCGACAAGAGCTGTGCCGGTGATATCTGTACCGATAATATCTGTGGAGGATACCATGCAATATTTCGACTTTGAAATCATGGGCCTGAAGAGAAAACTGCCCTTTGTCAAAGTGGGGGAAAATCTCGCCCTGGCCAGTTTTGTCGTGCTTTCCGACATTGAACTGATCCAGACCGTTGCTCCGGAACTTCTGAAGCGCCTGCCGGAAGTAGACGTGCTCATGACCGCCGAAGCCAAGGGCATCTGCCTGACCTACGAGCTCTGCCGTTTGCTGGGCATGAAAGATTTCGTCGTGGCCCGCAAGAGCCGCAAGCCCTATATGCAGAATGCGATTTCCCATTCCGTGCGTTCCGTGACCACCCAGAAGGAACAAACCCTCTGGCTCGACGGCTGCGACGCGGAAAAACTCAAGGGGAAACGCGTCGCTCTCATCGACGACGTCATCGCCACCGGCGAATCCATCGAAGCCATTGAAAATCTGGCCAAGGCCGCTGGAGCCAATGTCGTGGCCAAGGCTGCCATTCTGGCTGAACTGCAATCGGTACACCGCTCCGACATCATCTACCTGAAAGAACATTTTGTATTCCGACCCAACCCGGACGGGACCTTCACTCCGCTGGAAACACTTGAGCAGTAAAAACATTCCCAATCAGCTTTTTCCCTCAGGGAACCCCGTATTAGCAGGGTTCCCGTTCTTTTCTCCAGATAACTAAGGAACCGCTGAATAAATCTTCCATTTCTTCAGCTCGATGCCCCAAAATGGCAGACCATTTTAGGAAAAGACACAAAAAGTGCTCATTTAACAGGGAAAGTGAATTTCCCTTATTCGCACTTTTTGGGCTCCTGCTCTCGCAGGAGCCACGGGAAGCGCTTTAATCAGCGCTTCCCTAACCTCAAGGAGCATTTTTTTATGGATACTTCCACCGCTTTCTCTATGGTTCGGGATGTCCCGTACATGGGCGTCATATGGGTCGTGCATGAAGCTTCCAAACTAGGGTTCTGGAACGGACACCCGGAGTGGTGCAATCTGGGCCAGGGCCAGCCGGAAGTCGGCGACATGCCGGGCGCGCCCGCACGTATCAACCACCTTGAACTTGCCCCTTCCGATCACGCCTACGGTCCCGTGGGCGGTACGGTGGAAGTGCGCGAAGCCATTGCCGACATGGTCAACCGGCAATACCGCCGAGGAAAGATGAAATACACGGCAGACAACGTCAGTTTCGCCTCGGGCGGACGCCTCGCATTGACCCGCCTGTTTACCATTCTGGCCGATGGCGCGCGCATTGCCTACAAGAACCCCGACTACACCGCCTACGAGGATTACCTCTACAGCCTGCGCAACCGCTGCGTTCTGCTGCCCATGCGGGCAGAAGAGGAGCACGCCTTTTCCATCCCCGCCACGCAGTTGGAACACTTCATCCACCAGGAACGCGCAGACGCCTTTGTGTTTTCCAACCCCTGCAACCCCACAGGCGAACTCATTTCCGGCGACACGCTGGAACGCTATGTCGCCACGGCCCGGCGGGAAAATTGCCTGCTCGGCAGTGATGAATTTTACTCTCATTTCATCTATGAACAGGACGGCTCCCCGGCGAACGCGCCCGTTTCCGCTGCCGAGTTTGTGGAAGATGTGGACAAAGACCCCGTCGTCATTTTCGACGGTCTGACCAAGAGCCACCGTTATCCCGGCTGGCGCGCGGGTTGGGCGGTCGGCCCCCGGCACATTATCGAAATGCTCAACCGGGCGGCCAGCGCCGTGGACGGGGGGCCTTCCATGCTTACCCAGCGGGCCACGCTGGCCGCGCTTGAACCCTCCAGAGCGGAGCAGGAAACTCGCGCCCTGCGGGCAGAGTTTGCCGTAAAGCGCAAGCTGATGCTTGAGGGGCTGGCCGCTCTCGGCATCCGCCCCGCCGCCGAACCGCGCGGCACCTTCTATGTGTGGGCCAGCATCCGCAACCTGCCCGCGCCCCTCAACGACGCGGACATGTTTTTCCATGCCTGCCTGAGCAAAAAAGTCATGACCGTGCCCGGCCGCTTCTTCGATGTGCGCCCCTACCGTACCCGCCCGGCGGAAGAACCCTACCGTTCATGGGTGAGATTCTCCTACGGGCCTTCACGCGATGTGGTAAAAACGGGGCTGGAACGTATTGCCGCGCTCATCCGGGAAAGCCGCTGAGGAGCGTGAAACGTCAATAAAAAAGCCATGCATCTTTGAAAGGTGCATGGCTTTTTTATTGACACGTAGAACATTTCGTCTTTGATATCCTCCCGAAAGGGAATTATTGCCGCGCTTGCGCCGTTTTATACACTTCCAGCCGGTCACGTACGTCTTCAAGTTGCTCAGGCAAGTGCTCGTAATGCCGGGCTGAAAGCAAATAGGCTTCCGGTTTGTTGTGGTTCAACACGGCCACGGGCGAACTTTGTGCAAGGAAAGCACATTGGCACAATTACGCTTCAATTCCGTGACACTGACTGTCATATCGGCACGAATAATTTCCATGAAAGCACCCCAAAAGATATCTTTTTATCCCTCGTCAAGGCGTGTCCAGCGCCCGAATGGAGAAAGCTTCCCCCCGGCTTTATCTCCGGAAATACGTAGACCCCCAGCACATCAGGGAACCCGCCACGACAACCGCCACCCCCTGCCAGAATGACGCATCAAGGCTGGCCCCGATCCAGACCGAGGCAAACAGGCAGGAAAGCACCGGCGTGAAATAGGAGGCTATGGCGAGTATGGTCATATTTCCCTTTGTTATGCCGTAGCTCCAGGCTGCATAGGAACCGCCCATGGCAATGGCGCCGACTACGACACTGATCCAGCCCATGAGCGTGGCATGAGAGAGGTCGCCGAACCCGGCGGCCCAGAGTACCCCGAAGATCAGGAAATCCAGGGCAAAAACTATAAGTGTGGGATTCTGCCCATTCGACCAGGCTCTGGTCAGGTTCGAGTACGCGGCCCAGGCCACGGCTCCGCAAAAGGCCAGCAGATAACTCCAGGGGTTGTCCTGCACGTGCTGCCAGATCCCGCGGAGATCAATGCCCCGCTCTCCGCCAAGCACCAGCATGATACCCATGAAGCTGATAATGACGCCGGGGACGATCCACCACCGGGCCTTCTGTCCGTTGAACAGAATGGCGAAAATCACCACCAGGCAGGGCCATGTATAATTGATCATGCCTACTTCAACTGTCTGCTGCCCGCCATCGGACAAATACATGGACAGACAGAAGCAAATGGAACAGACATTGGCCAGAGGAATGCCAAAGAACAGATACTTACGGGGAAATGCCCCAAGGCACGGCTTGCCCAGAAGAAAAATCAGAAAAATGATGGTCGCACCATAAAGGAG
>JAEXGX010000057.1 GCA_023450535.1 Pseudomonadota bacterium
GGTGAGCTGCGTATAAGCCAGTTCAAGGCTTTCCCGCTGAAGAGACAGAAAGCCGGAAAGAATCAGCATTCCGCCATCCCGTACCAGAGGCATGATATCATCTGCCAGTTCCCGCAAAGGGCCGGCCAGAATATTCGCGATGACCAAATCGTAACGCTGGCCACGCACGGCATCCACACTCCCCTCACAAACCGAGAATTGCTCTGCAATACCGTTGAGCTGACGATTTTCCTCCGCATTCGCCACGGCTACGGGATCAATATCCACCCCAAGTCCGGTCAGACCCAGTTTTGCGCAAGCGATACCAAGGATCCCTGTGCCCGTGCCGAGGTCCAGAAAACTCCCTCTTGTGGAGAATTTTCCCTCGCGATGTAAGCGGCTGATGGCCTCCAGGCAAAGCGTGGTTGTCGGGTGATGTCCGGTACCGAATGCCGATTTCGGTTCAATGAGCAGGGAGAGGGGATGAGTTTCCCCTTCTGCGGCGCGCCAGGGCGGTAGAACTAAAAAGTCTCCGGCGATGACAGGAGTAAAGAATTCCTTCCAGGCGGCCACCCAGTCACATTCTTCCACTTCATTGCGCTCAAGTCGGATTTGCGGAAGAAACTCTTGCAGACACCCCACCAGATCATCAAGCACGCTTTTCTGCGGGCAGTGTACACGGATGCGATTTTCTCCAGTCGGCAGGCTTTCTTCTTCCCATCCGAAGCTGATATGACGGGCCACCAGCGCCTGTGCAAGGGGGTAGTCCTCTTCGGGCGCAACAATATCAAGACGGTACAAGCAGGGCATGGCATACTCCCGGAAAAGCGGAACGGTTAGAGGAACACTGAATAAGTGTTTTCCGCAGGGTTTTGCGTCGAGCTGATTAAATCAAAGCTGGAATCAGCGGCTCCTTAGAGCAGTTTTACATTGAAACCATACATGACCGGAACACGATCTCTGTCCCGCAGATTTCACGCCTCTGCCGGAGCCCCCCTTTGTTCGGCTCCGTGAGCATTCTGATGGTGAAATACCCTAGAGGATCTCTTTGAGAAAGGCGCGCGTACGATCGTGCTGGGGATTGGTGAAAAAAACGTCAGGAGCGGCTTCTTCCAGAATGACGCCGTGGTCAATGAAAATAACTCTGTCCGCAACTTCCCGCGCAAATCCCATTTCATGCGTGACGCACAGCATGGTCATGCCGTCCCGGGCAAGATCCTTCATGACGTTCAACACTTCATTAATCATTTCCGGGTCAAGCGCGGACGTGGGCTCATCAAACAACATAATCTTGGGCTGCATAGCCAGAGCACGGGCAATGGCCACGCGCTGCTGCTGACCACCGGACAATTCCACCGGATACTTAAGCGCCTGACTCTCAATGCCCACGCGAGCCAGCAAATCCCTGGCCAAGCTGATGGCTTCGCCTTTGGGCATATTACGAACCTTTGTCGGTGCCAGGGTCACGTTATCGAGCACCGTAAGGTGCGGATAAAGATTGAACTGCTGAAACACCATACCTACTTCGGTACGCAAATCATTGAGTTTCATATTTTTGTCATAAATGCTCACGCCTTCCAGGAGGATGTCCCCGCGCTGTATGGGTTCAAGCCGGTTCAGGCATCTGATGAACGTGCTTTTCCCGGAACCGGACGGCCCGCAGATGACAAGCACCTCCCCTTTTTCCACTTTTTCAGAAATGCCGTTCAGCACATGGAACTCTTCGTACCATTTGTGAACATCCTGAAACTCGATCATTGCCATACGGCGACCTCCATGCCCTCCACATAGACGTGGCGGGTAAAAATCAATCTGCTTAAACTAGAAGGCAAGAGCAAGGGGTGTCAAGCTCATGTCGTTTTCTGCTCTGCTGTGCAAAACGATTGCCGCCATGCCGGGCAGACGGGTTTGCCTCGATTCCTGCGGCAACGTATATTACCGCAAAGGCATCCCCTGTTCCACATGGGCAAAAAACAACGTTTATCCACGGCTGGCATCACTCCGCTTCGTGAAGCTGTGCTTCCCTTGGCACTCCGAGAACCCTTTCTTCCGCTCCTCATCTCTGCTCTCACTGCCCGTAAGTCTCGTTATGCTTAGCAACGGCATGGCCCTTACAGACTACCGTCCTGGTACCTCCCCATACCGCATGATAATGCAACACGGGAGCACTACTCCAGAGACGCCACAGAGAGCGCTTCACAAAAGAATGGAATAAACACCAACACGCGTTTTCTGTGAATTTACTCATTTTTTTCCAAATACAAACCCGTCAGACTATTGACACATGATAAAACATGAAGGAGACTCCCTCCACTCGCATGTCGGGAGGATACATGGACGCTTCAGGAATCATAGGGGAAAGTTCCACTCTTGCGGAGGTATTCCGCATGCTGCACAAGGTCGCCCCGACCGACAGCACTGTGCTCGTTACCGGAGAATCCGGTACGGGCAAGGAACTTTTGGTGCGGGCTCTGCACCGGCACAGCCTCAGAAGCGACAAGCCTTTCGTCCCAATCAACTGCGGTGCAATCCCCCGTGAATTGCTGGAATCCGAGCTGTTCGGGCATGAAAAGGGTGCATTTACGCACGCCATCCGCAGCAAGCCGGGCCGTTTTGAATTAGCCGAGGGCGGTACTGTATTTCTTGATGAAATCGGAGAAATGGATATCAGCCTTCAGGTAAAAATTCTCCGTGTTCTTCAGGAAAAAGAAATCGAACGCGTCGGCGGAAGCGGCCCCAAACAGGTGGATGTGCGCATCATCGCCGCTACCAATCGCGATCTTGAGGAAGAGGTTCGCCTCGGACGTTTTCGGGAAGATTTATATTACCGTCTCAATGTTATTCCCATGCATCTGCCTCCCCTGCGTGAGCGCGGTCAGGATATCCTTTTGCTGGCGCAGTCATTTCTGGAACGCTTCTGTGAAAAACGTGCCCGCAAGTGTCTCCAGCTTGCGCCGAACGCCGCACGCGTGCTTCTGGCCTACCCTTGGCCCGGCAACGTACGTGAACTTGAAAATTTCATGGAACGTCTGAGTATTCTTGTGGATGAAGCTCCCGAGGCTCTGATTCATGTTTCCGACCTGCCTCGAAAAATTCTGGACGCTGTGGGTGAGCCGGATACGCTTCCTCCTCTGCCCGCTCCGTCCTCCTCTGGAACATTTACCTGGCCAACATTGGAAGTGCTTAAACAGCAAAAAATGGGCCTGCGCGAATTTCTCGATATTGTGGAAGCCAAACTTTTGGATGAAGCTCTGGAAGCCGCCGCAGGGGTCAGAAACCAAGCGGCGGAAATTCTCGGTATCAAACGTACTACATTAATTGAAAAACTCAAAAAACGTGGCTTGAAAGCGGACTAGTCATTCCTAACTCCGGCATATTCTTTGCATGGTTATTGACGTGATAAAATTTCTGCCCCCCGCATATCAACGGCCCTCCGGTTATGAAAGCCTCTTCCACTTAAAGAAGGGGGCTTTATTTACACCTTGTGCCGGTACACGATGCTACGCCCTTCTTTTCTCCCTACTTTGTGGTTTTGTCTTTTGCCTGCCGGAAAATGCGCGAGCTGCTTCGTGGGACTGGTCCCGACAGAACGGACGCGAACGTGTAGTCATTCGTCTGGATGACAACGGAGGGAGGGGGGAAGCCATCCGTGACGGCCGCCAAAGCCTTGCTGTCCATGTGGATACTCTTCCCCAAAGCCTTGAAGCTCAGCAAACATTGCCGCAAAATTCACTGATTCAGGGCATCAGCATTGATCCAGCGACGAGAGCCCTGCGTGTTGACACAAGCACTCCGGCATTCGGTTTTATCGTTACCACGCCGGGAAACGGCAGTATTATTCTGGACATGTTTCCCGACGCTCTGGGAGCTCGCTGGCGTCCGGACGGTACGCTGGCGCCCGCAAACGCGCCGGTAATACCCGTTCCGCGTGAAATCACGGAAGCAGCGCCTCCGCTTCCTCCGTCGTCGACGCAAACACCTCCTCCTGCGCCTGCGGCACAAGTTCAGTCTGCCGCTCCTACGTCTCAGGCAATTTCCACTGCGGCCCCGGCGGCACAAGTTCAGCCGCCCCAACGCCGCGAAGATTCTATAAATACGCCCCAGCCCGCAGCAGAGAGTGCCGCCCGACCAGCTCCCGAAACAACGCCAGCGCAAGTCGCGCCTCTCACGCCTTTTGACGCAGCCTCGCCAGAGCGGACACAGACGCAGCTTCAGGCACAATCTCAAGTGCAGCCCACGGCGCAACCTTCTGCTCTGCCTTCGTCACCGCTTGCGCAAGTGGAACCCCCACAAACAGCGGCTCAAACGCCCACGCAGACGTCTCAGCAGGAGCTTCCCCAGACGCCGCCCGCGCAATCAGTTTCACCCGCATCTGCACAGCCTTCCGCACCATCTCCTGCGCTATCTTCTGTCTCATCCTCCGTTCCATCTGGCGCCGCACCCGGCCCGGTCCAAGTTCCAACGAACGCATCAAGCGTACAGGGACAGCTCCTTTCTGCGCCGAGTCCGCAAATTTCCATCACGGTCAATACCGGACAAAACGAGCCCGCTCCTGCCGCGCCTGAAGTATCTGCTGCACCAAACACCTCTCCGGGGACTCCGGTTGCCCCTTCTCAAGCTTCCAGCACTCCGCCAGCCTCTCTACCGGCTTCGTCCTCTCAGGCAAACGCGGGTTACGAACTTTCTCATACCGTGAGCGCAGCGGGAGAGCCCCTGGTCAGTGCGCGCATGAATATGGGTGGCCCGGAAACATGGCAGGAACAGCCAGCCCCGACAGCCGGAATGATAGTCAGCCCCTCTGCCGCCCCCGGTGGTGAACAAGGAAATTTGAATATCACGGTATCCGTTCCTTCCAATGAAGAAAATATTTCTCCGCTTTCTTCTTCCGCCGGAAATACGGAAGCTTCTTCTACAGCAGAAGCCATGCCGCCGCAGCCGTCTGCTTCAGTGGATGCCAGAATTGATACGGCGACACAGCCTGCTTT
>JAEXGX010000157.1 GCA_023450535.1 Pseudomonadota bacterium
GTTCACAGCACAGGAGACGGGCTATGGGACTGGGACGCCACCAATAACTCGGTCTACTATAGCCCGCAATATCTTTCCATGCTTGGCTATACTGAAGAAACCTTCCCGGCCAACCTGGAAACTTGGGCACGAAAAATTCACCCTGACGACTATGCGCGCACTGTCCCCATTCAGCAGGCTATTGTCGAATCTCCACGTAATGGAAACTCCTTTGAAGTGACCTACCGCCTGAAGAAGGCGGATGGCTCCTGGGCGTGGATACTTGGCCGCGGGCATGTCACTCATCGCGATGAAAACGGCAAGGCCACCCGCCTCATCGGCATGCATACCGATATCAGCACCGCTCAGTTGGGCCGGGAAAAACTTGAAGACATGGTAAAACGGGATATCCTCACCGGACTGTGCAGCCGGGCTTTCTTTGAAATGACCGTGGAAGACCTGCTTGCCCATCCAGCTTGGCCGCTCAGCATCATTTCTTGTGATATTAATGGGTTAAAACTCATCAATGACCACCTTGGCCATGCGGCGGGCGACGAGGTTCTGGTGCAGGGAGCCACACTGCTGCGCCGCTGCATGCGGCTTTCCGACTGTGTGGCCCGCATGGGCGGCGATGAATTCGTTGCACTCTTGCCCAACTGTTCCGCCCCCCAAGCTCAGCGCATCATGGGAGAACTCACATGTCGCATTGAGGCTTTTAACCGCGATGAAAACCATATTCCCGTGCTCCTTTCCATCGGTCTGGCCATCAGCGCGAACGAAACATCGCTAACCGAGCTTATAAAAGCAGCCGACCGGGCTATGCTGGAACAGAAGACAAAACATCGTTCTGCCAGCCATCGACGCATCAAAGAATGGATTGAGAAGAACCATCACATTACGGTATCCCTCGAAGATATCCGTTACTCCGGCCTCTGCGCCATTTGAACGTAAACGGCGGAGCAGTATGCCTCCACATGCCGGAGAATATTCGCATGCCCACTACACTTGCGACCGGGAAGGCGCACGTCATCGCCATCTCGCTCATCACTGCCGCCTGCCTGTTTGGCGATTCCATGTTGTACATCGTGTTGCCCGTGCATTACCAGGAGGCCGGGTTGACCTCCCTGTGGGAAGTGGGCGTCATCCTGTCCATGAATCGCCTGATCCGCTTACCCCTCAACCCTGTAGTCGGCTGGATGTACCGCCGTATCAGCGTTCGAGGCGGCATTCTGCTTGCCACAGCATTGGCGGCAGCTTCCACTCTGGGATATGCCTTCGCTGACAGTTTTTTTATCTGGATTTTTCTGCGCTCAGTCTGGGGCCTTTCCTGGACGCTGCTGCGCATCGGGGGCTTTTTCTGTATTCTTGAGATATCCGACAATAATTCGCGCGGCTACTTCATGGGGCTGTACAACGGCCTTTACCGCCTGGGCAGCCTGGTCGGCATGCTGGCAGGAGGCATTCTCGCCGACACGCTGGGCTTTTTTGCCACAACGCTGCTGTTTGGTACATGTTCCGCCATGGCTCTGCCCCCCGCACTGTTCACGTTGCCAAACGGCAAAATCCCGCCCTCTCCGACGAAAAATGACCCCCTTGCGCCCCCCCTGTTTCGTCAAAACAAAAAAAACGTGCTTCTGATTATGGGCACGGGATTGGTGGCCGCTCTGGCCTATCAGGGGCTGTACGCCGCAACATTGACCCAGATGATCTACCTGCACCTGGGAGCGGTTGTGACGCTCTGCGGATTGGCGCTGGGTGCTGCATCGCTGGGCGGCCTGCTTCAGGCTCTGCGTTGGGGCTGGGAACCCTGGCTTGCCCCCTGGTTCGGCAAATTGTCTGATCTGCGTTTCGGCCGTACCCCCATGATGATCTGGGCCTTGCTGGGCGCAGCACTACTCTTCGGGTTGACTGCCCTGTCTCTGCCTGCCCTGTTATGGTGTCTGGTATTACTCGGAGTCGAGCTCTTCGGCACCCTGCAAACCACCCTGGCCGACGCCGTGGCTTCGGATGCAGCCACGCGCCGCGCCCGCGACGCACAAAGCGAACTCGCAGGCCGCGATTTCATGCGCATGTATTCCCTGGCCGTGGATCTCGGCGCGGCGCTCGGCCCATTTACCGCCTATGCCGTGAGTGAAATTCTGGATATGAACGCGGCCTATCTGTTTGTTGCCGTACTCATGGCGGTGCTCGGAGTGGCGTGGCTCAAGACAGGCGCGGAGGGTTTTGACAAAACCCCGCGCGTGAGGAGCTAAAAAACTGCATGTGAGGTTTTGAGCAGCGAATGTTGCTTTGTTCGCTCTTCGCCATCCTTCCTCCTTCCGACAGGGAAATACTGAAGATTCCGGCATTAAAAATGTTGTAGCACGAAGGCTTGAGCTTCGAAATTCGCCAGTTTGAACTTCTTTGCCCGTTCGCCCTCCGGGCAGGGACAAGAGGTGGTGTGTCATGGGCGGGCTTCGCCCTCCCCTCCGACACTTCCCTTTGTCAATCCCCTCCCGGGATCCCCCTCCCATTTACTAGCACGCAAGCCTTCCCGTATCGTTCTATCTTGTCTTCTCCGTTCCATGTTCAGCGTCTGCGCGCTCACCGCCCGCTGACCCGCTTCGCGGTTCACCGCGTCTCCCGCGTGCCCCTAACCTTTGTCTGCTCGGCTTTCGTGAATGCGCGCGCGGGAAGGAATCCCGACGCGCCCTCACGCCTCGCTCAAGCTCGCTACAGCTCGCGCCTCCGGCGGTTGAGGATACAATTCCCCTGTCCAATGTATTCCGGACTCCAGAACAATGAAAGTCCGTAACAACACAGAACTACGGAAGAAAAATCTTTGCACTCCAGACGTTATGCCAAATGCAGCATTTTGGATTGTCTCGCCGGAGGTTCAAAAAACTGGAATATCGCCGCCCCTCCGAGAGGGGGTTAAACGACGCGCCCGCAAATTGAGCAACGAATTGCATTCAATTTGCGGGCAGTTACAAAAAATGGTGTTCTGTGAAGGCTGTGGGCGTTCCGGAAGGTTTGAAAGGAAGCTCGGAGGGACGGCAGTTCCTAACAGTCCCCTTCCTCGCCGGGAGGGCGGAAAGAAGAAGAAGAAGAAGAAGAAGAAGAAGAACGAACTACCGAAATTCGGTGCTCAAGCTTCTTTCTGCCCACTCCGCGCCGCCTTGTGCGATAAGCGGGCAGAAAGAAACCTCCTTACGCCCGTACCTCATTCATGGCCCGGGTGACGGGATCGGTAGCGGTAGCGTCCACAAGATGGATAGTATCCTTACCCGTGGTACGGCTTTCGAAATGGGCTTCACCGTCGGGCTCCACTGCTACGACACTGGGGGCTTTTCCGGCCTCATCTGAACTTTCCGCCGTGCTTTCCTCTTCATCTTTTGCCGCGCCGTCCCGCAGGGCTTCACGCAGCCGGGATTCATCCTCATGAGACAGAGAAGTCTGGATCACTGTACCGCCCGTGCCGCGCAGTTCTTCAAGAGCCTTGTCCAGCGTGATATTGCGGAACAAAACGAACAACAGAGAATGCCCAGGCTGGAGCTGACGGGCAACGTTTTTCATGAAGTCGTCGTTCACGCCCACATCGGACAGCGCACCGGAAACAGCGCCCGCCCCCGCACCCACGACGACGCCGAGCAAGGGGTTCAGGAAAATAAGCCCGATCAACAGCCCCCAGAAACTGCCGCCCACGGCTCCTGCCGCAGTCAGATTATGCAGTTGATGCAATTTTACCTTGCCATCTGCCTTGCGGACGGCGATAACGGCATCTTCCAGATCAACCAGATATTCCTTCTGCATCTTCAAAAGTTGCAGGCGCACTTCCTCGGCCTGATACAGGCTCGGATAAGCCACAACAACAAGAGAACTCATATACTGCCTCCATGGTTTTCAGGTATGCGCGGTATCCGCGCATGTCTCACCATGCGGCACTTCCGCTGAGAGGGGAATGATTTTCGATACGCCCCGGAACGGCCTGGCGTCACATGTCCCTTAACCTCAGGAGCAGGTCGCGGCTTTACGGCGTTGTAATTATCTAATTTTTTGTGTCTTCCCATCAAACCGCTTTGCGGCTTAGACGATGCAAATTCCACGAAACGGGGTTAATCGTCTTTCTTTTCCGCTTTCTTACCGTGGGAAGATCGCAGGTGGACGCGCATGGGCGCGTGTTCAATGCCGAACAGCTTGCGCAAAGATTTCTCAAGATAACGGGCGTAGGATTCCGCCACACGATCGGCATCGTTGACGAAAAAGACAAAGGTGGGCGGCTGGCTTTCGGCCTGAGTCAGATAGAAAAATTTGGGCCGCACCCGGCGCACCACCGGAGCCTGATGTTTGGTGAGCACTTCATCCATAGCCCGGTTAAGCCGGCCGGTAGGCACACGTACCGCGCACTCCTCATGGATGCGCTCGGCCATGGTCAACAGAGCGGCAAGCCCCTCGCCCTTGCGGGCAGAGGCGGGCATGACCGGCACATGAGAACAGAAGGAAAGCTCTTCCGCAAACTGCCGTTTCAGCGCGGCACGCGCCTTGACCGGCACCAGATCCATCTTGCTGAGCACAATGAGAAAGGGGGTTTTCCGCTCATCCAGCAGCTCCACCAAGCGCTTGTCCTGCGCGGTCAGGCCGCCGCCGGTGGCGTCGATGAGCAGCATGGTCACATGCGCCTTGGTCGTGCTCTTGATCGAAGAATTGACGGAAAAACGCTCCACTGTATCGGTAATACGGGAACGCCGCCGCACTCCGGCGGTATCCACAAAAATATAGGTCTTGCCCTTGCGCTCCAGCGGCACATCCACACTGTCCCGCGTGGTTCCTGCTTCGTCGCTGACAATCATACGCTCCTTGCCGAGAAAGGCGTTGACCAGCGATGACTTGCCCGCATTGGGGCGGCCCAGCAAACACAGACGCAACGGCCCTTCTTCGGGAAGTGCTGCTTCCACAATTTCCGCATCTTCCGCAGTATCCCCGAGTTCCACTGCGTCCTCGGCGTCGGCAAAGCCGTCATCCGAAACTTCGGCCAAAACATCAGCCGGGCTATCCCCGTCATCTTCCGTTTCCCGCGAGGGAAGCAACGCCCGGATATCCTCTTCCAACCCTCGGATATTATGCCCATGCTCGGCGGAAACAGCCAATAAAGGAAAGCCCAGCGCATGGAATTCCGCCAGCATCATATCTTCGCGTTCCATGCCGTCCACCTTGTTCACCACAACAAGCACAGGTTTACCCGCTCTGCGCAGGTGTGCGGCCAGATGCTCGTCAAAAGGCGTCAGACCATCACGGCCGTCCACCACCAGACAGATCACCGAACCTTCGGCTACAGCTTCTTTGGCTTGCCGGAGAACGTCTTCCTCAAAGCCCCGCAGGCCGTGCGGCCCTTCCACAGCGCTCTCGTGTCCGTCCATAGTCACCCCGCCGGTATCCACCAAAATAAACGGGGCTTCATCACGGCTGCGCACCATGCCTTCCATACGATCCCGTGTGACGCCGGGGCGGTCGTGTGTAATCGCCCGCTTGCTACGGATCAGGCGGTTAAACAGCGTGGACTTGCCCACATTGGGGCGGCCCATCAAAATAACTTTGGGCAAGGGAGAACTGAGATTAATCGCGGACATGGGACTCCTCCGGCACGCGGCGACGCGGGACGGCATGAATTATTGGGGAATACGAGATTCCGCCTTATAGCCTGCCGAGCGGCCATTGTCCAACGGCAATGGTGTACCCCCTTGCAGACAGAACTTGGAACGAGCTTTCAATACCTATCATAACCATCTAAAATATATTGAAAAACAAAAAAATTCTTGCATTCCTTTCCGGGGTGGGCTATATCAGCGCCTCAAATATTTGCAAGGGAGTCCGCCATGACCCGTAAAGACCGTACGGAAGGCATTTACAGCCGCCGCGAAGTGCTCGACGAAAGTGAACGCCGCCAGTACAACCTGATTCAGCTCAAGGATCTGTTGTCCTACGCGTACCGCTATTCCGAAGACGTGAAAAAACGCTTTGACCGCGCCCAGTTCAATGTTGAAAAATTCAAAACCATTTCTGACATCAAGCATATTCCCATCCTCAAAAAAAAGGAACTCATCTTCCTCCAGACCATGGGACCGCGCCTGGGCGGCCTGCTGACCAAGGACATTGGCGAACTGCGCCGCGTGTTCCTTTCCCCTGGCCCCATCTTTGACCCCGAAGACCGCAATGACGACTACTGGGGCTACACTGAAGCCTTCTATTCCGTGGGTTTCCGCCCCGGCGACGCCGTGCAGGTAACGTTCAACTATCATCTTGCTCCTGCTGGTCTGATGTTTGAAGAACCCTTGCGCAACCTGGGTTGCGCTACCATTCCCGCCGGCCCCACCGACGCTGCCACCCAGCTCGACATCATGCAGAAACTGCGCGTTTCCGGCTATGTGGGCACACCGAGCTTTCTTATGCACCTCGCCCAGAAGGCAGAGGAAAAGGGCCTCAATCTGCGCAAGGATCTCTTCCTTGAAGTGGCTTTTGTCACCGGTGAGCGCCTGTCGGAAAAAATCCGCAGCCAAATGGAGAAAAAATACGACATCATCATGCGTCAGGGCTACGGCACGGCGGATGTCGGCTGTATTGGCTACGAGTGCTTCCAGCGTAACGGTCTGCATATCTCCAACCGTTGTTTTGTGGAAATCTGCCACCCCGACACTGGCATTCCGCTCAAGGACGGCGAAGTGGGTGAAGTGGTCGTAACCAGCTTTAACAAGACCTATCCGCTGATCCGCCTCGCCACCGGCGACCTTTCCTACATCGACCGCGCTCCCTGCGCCTGCGGCCGCACCAGCCCCCGTCTCGGCAGTATTGTGGGCCGTGTGGACACCACTGCCCGCATCAAGGGCATGTTTGTTTATCCCCACCAGGTCGAACAAGTACTGGCCCGCTTTGAAGAAATCAAGCGCTGGCAGATTGAAGTCACCAACCCCGGCGGCGTGGATGAAATGGTTCTGTATGTCGAAGCCAGCAACTTCAAACGCGAGGACGAGCTTCTGCACCTCTTCCGTGAGCGTATCAAGCTCCGCCCCGAACTGCGTATTCTCGCTCCGGGCGCGCTGCCCCCGCAAATCAAACCCATTGAGGACAAGCGTGAATGGGATTAACGCCTTTTGTTAACATGCTTTAAGGCCTCCAGCCCCTGCCTTGGCGGGGGCTTTTTTGTCATATCAGAAAATATACCCGGCTTGCTCTTGCCCTTTCCCTCGGCTAAACTGCTTGCCAGAGCGCGAAACGAACTTATATTTCATCAAAAATTCCTTTGTGGTTTGAAACCTCCCCCTTCAGGGGGAAAAAGTGGTTGACAAGACGGCGAAGCCGATGAAATCCTTTTTCGTACCCCCTCTCTTCAGGGAGGGGCAATCCGCACGACCCCTATCCGTCGGCTGCGGAGTCAGTCGGCGGATGGGGCGACTGTGGATTGAAATATATTTCTTCTGTTTTCCGCGCGGGACAAGTGACCGCGCCGCAACACCAGCCCCAGGCGCGAAAGGCTGCCAAAGACGCAAAGGACGCACATGTTCAAACCCGACCGACATCATATCATCATCGCCGCCAAAACCCTGGTTATTCAGGCTCTGCTTTTCTGTTCCATCCTCTTTGTAGTATGGGGCTCGCAAAAACTTTACGGTCTTATTGACCAGACACGTTTCCCCACCCCCTATCAGGTAACCGTGACAGAAGGCATGACGGACGAACAGAAAGGCAAAGAGCTTGTCGACGCCTTGACCGCCCGTATGCAGTATGAACTGAACTCCACCTTCGGCTGGAGCGCCAACGACATTCTTTTCAACTCCTATGTGCTGGACAACCGCGCCTACCGCCAGTTCGGCACGTACTATGCCACCAAAACCCTGCTTGACCACTACGCCACTGTCATCGCCAAACTGGGGTCCAGCGACCGGGAAAACCAGAATCTCTATGATGCGCGGGTCAACGATTTCACCTTCGGACCCAAGCGCTGGGGATATTTCTTTGTGCCTTCCGCTGAAGGCGCGTATACGCGCGGCCTGAAGCGCGTGGAGAAATACAAGCAGGAATTGGACGCGGGAAAGGCCATCTATAACTGCCGTACCGACGACATCTATTCCGCCTTCAACCTCATTCTGGGCGAAAATATGTTCGGCTACGCCCTCGGTCTGCTGGAAAACAGCCAGAACATCCCCTTCTACACGCTGGACAACCGCATCTACGAAGCTCAGGGCGTCATGCTGGTGGTGCGCGACTACGTGAAGGCCCTCTACGACCTGTATCCGGAAATTGCGGCCAAGAACAACGAGGCCAACATGAAGGAAGCCATGAGCTACCTGGACCGCATCTGCGATTACGACCCCATGTATATTACGTCCTCCTTCAACTCCGGCGAACTGATTATTTCCTACATGCTCTTTGCCAGAAATCGCCTCTCCGACATTCGCGACAGCATCCGGATCTGACTCGGATTCCGCACTTTCCCGTCCGGTGAGTTTTCCTGAAAACGAGCCGATGACGGATGGTGTCCCACTGGCCCGCTCTTCCCAGAAGAGCGGGCTTTTTTCTGTATGCGGGACAGTACATTATGTAAAAATCCACTCAAAAACAGACATTTTCTTCAAAATTTATATTTCCCAATTTGACAAAAAAAACAACGACAGGCATACTACCAGCTTGAGTAAATATTTTTTTCTAATTATATTGCATAGTTAATAATTAACATTTTTGCGAAAAGCTAAAAAATATCTGCATCCTCGCAATGACAATTTTGTATTTATACCCTGGTGCCTGAAAGGAGAATTCAAGTGATCAAACTTTCCCACGTCTGCAAATTCTTCGGCTCGAATGAGGTGCTGAAGGACGTGAACCTGGAAGTCAAGGAAGGAGAAAAGCTGGTGATCATCGGCCCTTCCGGCTCAGGCAAGTCCACCACGGTGCGCTGCATGAACGGGCTTGAACTGCCCTCATCAGGACAGATCTTCATTGATGGGGAAGAATTAACCAAAAAAAACCGCATCCAGCTGGTGCGCCGCACTTCATCCATGGTATTCCAGCAGTTCAACCTGTATCCCCATCTCTCTGTGCTGGGAAATCTGACCCTCGCGCCGATCAAGCTCTTTCACAAAAGCAAAAAAGAAGCCGAAGAACTGGCCAATCACTACCTTTCCGTGGTCGGACTGAGTGAAAAGGCCAACGTCTATCCGGCCACGCTCTCGGGCGGACAGCAGCAACGGGTGGCTATTGCCCGCGCACTATGCAGCCAGACAAAAATCATCCTCTTTGACGAACCGACCTCCGCCCTCGATCCTGAAACAGTACAGGAAGTGCTGAACGTCATGGTCAAGCTTGCAAGCGAAAGCATTACCATGGTCATTGTCACGCATGAAATGGGTTTTGCCCGCCAGGTGGCCGACCGGGTGATTTTCATGGATGACGGAACAATTCTGGAAGAAGGCACGCCCGAACATTTCTTCGTCAACCCCTCGCATGAGCGTACGCGGCAGTTCTTAAGCAAAATTTTGCACTGAAGATGTCTTCGGATGCAGATACATACACCCGGATTCCGGGATATTGCGCCGGCGGACAGCCGGACGCCAAACCACAGGAGGCTGCTATATGAAGATTCCTCACAAATTCGGGGCGGCGCTTCTCGTTGCTCTGACAGTACTGGGGTTGAGCCTGGGCAATGCGGCTGCCGCCGATCTGCCCGATGAGGTGCAGAGCATTGTCAAGCGCGGCAAGATGCGGGTCGGCGTAAAATCTGATGTACCTGGCTTCGGTATTCAGGAACTTTCCGGCACATATGCGGGCATGGAAATCGATCTGGCGAAAAAAATTGCGGAAGCCATGGGGCTGAAGCCCGACAAGGTGGAATTCACCGCCGTTACGGCCAAGACTCGCGGCCAGTTGCTGGATTCCGGCGACCTCGACATGGTCATCGCCACCTTCACCATCACGCCGGATCGCAAGAATAACTGGAATTTCACCACTCCCTATTACACCGACGCTGTGTCCCTGTTGGTGAAAAAGAATTCCGGCATTACCAACTATGCGGATCTCGCCGACAAGGTCATCGGCGTAGCTGAAGGCGCAACCTCGAAAGATGCACTGAAAGCTTCGGCCAAGGCCAACGGTGTAACACTGATCGACGGTACGAATTTCCAGACTTTCCCGGATTATCCGTCAATCAAGGCGGCACTGGATGCGGGCCAGATCAACGCCTTCTGCGTGGATGGCTCCATTTTGACCGGTTACCTCGACGGGGCGACCGAAATTCTGACCACCATCCGTTTCTCCCCGCAGGAATACGGCATTGCCACTAAACTTTCCAACAAGGGCCTTGCCGCCTTTTTGGAAAATCTGATCACCACCTGGCTGGCGGATGGCACCATCGACAAGATCATCGCCGACCACAAGGTCGCTCCCTCCTTTAAGCAATAATACAGACTCTTCCGGGGCCGCAGGCACGGCCCCGGAAGAAGCAAGACGCTTTTGGACATGGCCGGAACACCGTGCCCCGCCCGGAGAAAAATTGCAAAAATGAAGTGAACGCACAGGTCATATCGTGATTGAACAAATCTTTTCACTCAGATGTTGGACAATATTTCTGGCGGACTGGCCTCTTTTCGCCCAGGCCTTTCTGGTCACGGTGCTCGTCTCCGTGCTGGCGCTGCTGCTGGCACTGGCATTGGGAGTGATCTTCGGCATCATGTCGGCTTCCCAGTTCCGCCTGCCCAGAGCCGTTGCCCGCGCCTATGTGGAACTCCTGCAAAATACGCCGCTTGTGCTACAGGCCTATGTCTTTTATCTGGCTCTGCCCTATATCGGCATTATGATGGGGCAAATCAGCGTGGGCATCGCAGCAGTGGGGATCTACCACGGCGCGTATATTGCTGAAGTAGTACGCGCGGGTATCCAGTCTATTCCGCGCGGACAATCCGATGCGGCGTCCTCCCAGGGCTTCACCTATGTCCAGACCATGCGCTGGGTGATTCTGCCCCAGACAGTCAAAATCATTCTGCCCCCTCTGATCAATCAGATGGTCAACCTGATCAAGAATACCTCGGTCATCGCCCTGATTGGCGGGGCCGACCTGATGAACCGCACCAACGACTGGTCCACCAGTGGCGCAAGCATCTACGGCCCGCCTTTTCTGGTCTGCGGTATCCTGTACTTTCTTCTGTGCTTCCCTCTGGCAACCTGGGGACGGCGTTACGAGGAACGGCTCAAGCGTCGTGACAGCCAGGCCGGACGGGAGCTGCAAACCATTGAGGAAGAACTCGTTTGATCGATGTCATTATTCGCACATTCACGCCGGAGATCCTCGTCTATCTCCTGAACGGCGCCGTCCTGATGCTGGAGCTGTCCGCGGTAATAGTTGCCTGCAGCCTCGTCTTCGGCCTGATCCTGGCACTACTGCGCAGCTATGAAAAATACGTTCTGGGCAAACTTGCCGGAGCCTATATCGAGATCTTCCGTAACACCCCGAATCTGATGTGGGTGTTGATCTGTTATGTTTATGCTCCACTGCCCAACGT
>JAEXGX010000183.1 GCA_023450535.1 Pseudomonadota bacterium
CTTCTGGTCCACCCTGCTGGTGCTGGGCATCGGTTTCGCCCGCAAGACCACCCGCCCCGGCATGAAGGACTTCATCACGGGCATGACCAACGGGGCGGTACAGGCCGCCAAAATTTCCATCGTGGTGGCTTCTGTGGCGATTATCGCACAGGTAGTGGTCAGTACCGGCCTTGGCACCAAGCTGGCCCAGGTCATCGCCATGTTCAGCCAGGGCAGTCTGCTCCTTACCCTGATCATGGCCATGGCCCTGTGCATCATTCTCGGCTGCGGAGTTCCCAGCTCCGCCGCCTACGCGCTGGTAGCCATTCTTGTGGTTCCCGGCATTGTGAAAATGGGGGTTGATCCCTTCCAGATACATTTCTTCTGCTTCTATTTCGCCGTCATTTCCTGCATCACCCCGCCTGTGGCCGTAGCTTCGCTGGGCGCGGCTTCCATTGCCGATTCCAACTACTCCCGCACCGGATGGGAGGCGCTTAAAATGGCAGCCACCGGCTTTGCCCTGCCCTTCTTTTTTGTTTCCAACAAATCTCTGCTCCTGCGCGGCGACGACCCGCTTGTGACCGCGCTCAGCATCGGCGCGGCCCTGCTCGCGGTGGCCTGTTTCTCCTTCACAGCCTACGGCTACTGCATGACCGACGCTTCCGTCCCTCAACGGGCGCTCTCCGGCGCAACGGCGGCCCTGTTCGGCGCCTATGTCATCACGCTGAACCCGCTGTTCCTCGGCGCAGGCGCACTCTGTCTTGCCGCCTATATCTTCTGGCAAAAATCGGCTTCAAAGGCGCTTTCCCCCGTGAACGCATAACCCAAGCCCCGGAGGACCATCATGACTTCCCTGTTCAAGCATTTTGCCCCAACCCTCGCCGTGTTGCTGTTTGGCACTTCTGTCGCTCTGGCGGCCAGCGACACCCTGACCATTATCAGCGCGCCCTTCGGCAAAACGGGCTACATCATGGGCTCGGCCTGCGAGGACATCATCAAGAAGTCCGACAGCGGCCTCAAGATCACTCAAGAAGAAGGCTACGGCATGTTCTATAACCTGAAGAAGCTCCATGCCGCCGATCCCGAAGCGCGCAAAACCATGATCATCATGGGCACACTGACCTCTATGTGGCAGGCACAAAACGGCAAGGACCCCTTTAAGGAGCCCATCGCCACGGACATGCGCGTGCTCTTTTCCATGTACGACAGCGATAGCTGCTTCATGTCCCGTGACCCGAAAATCAAGTCTGTGCCCGATCTCGCGGGAAAAACCGTGGCCATCGGCAAAAAGTCGCAGGATGTTTACGGGACCTTCCTGTTCGACCATATCGCCGCAGGATACGGGCTGGCCGACAAGGTAAATGTACAATGGGTGGGCAACGCCAGCGCCCTGTCCAGCTTCAAGGACGGCCTGTCCGACGCGGCCGGAGCCGACATTTTGAGCAACCCTGTCACCGGGGATGTGGTGCCCGGCCCAGCAGCCATTGAAGTGCAGGCGTCCTTCGACAAGGTCAACTGGTTTGGCTCCAGCCGGGAAGCTCTGGAAAGGGTCATCGCCAAAACGGGCATTCCCTATACCATCGTCACCGTGCCCGCCAATACATTTACAGGACAGGACGCAGACTTCCTGACCCTTGGCACGCCCAACTTCTGGGGAGCCTCTCTCGAAATGCCCGAAGACGTGGCGTACCGTTTCGTCGCTACCATCATCAAGCATGTGGAAGAATTCGGAACCTACCATGCGGCAGGCAAACTGATCACCAAAGAAGCCCTGTGTCACGGCTTCACCCCTGACCAGCTGCACCCTGGTGCGTACCGCGCCTACAAAGAAGCTGGACTGATGTTTCAATCCACAGTCGCCCCCATCTCGCCGACAGTCGCCCCCATCTCGCCGACTGACTCCGCAGCCGACGGATAGGGGGCGTGCGGATTGCCCCTCCCTGAAGGAAGGGGTTACAAAAAGGATTTCATCGGCTTTGCCGTTTTGTCAAGTCCACTTTTCCCCCTGAAGGGGGAGGTTTCAAACCATAAAGGAATTTTTGATGAAATAATTCCGAAACGAACGTCCGGTCATGGACCGGACTTCACCCTTTTCGCAATATTTACCGCCGATCAAGCTCTCGGTGGAAAACCGGGACGCGCCCCGCACGGCCCCGATCCAGGCCTGCGGCCTGCGCTCCCCCATCATCACCTTTTACCCTGCCTGTTCAAGGAGCCACATCATGCTCGGAAAAATTATCGACCTCAGCCTGACCATCGACCCTGCCCAGGAATATATTCAGTTCCCGCGCAAGAGCCTGTGCAACGCGGAGGAGCCGTTGACCTCTTTCCACATCTGTTCCACCGTGGCGCAGACGGGCTTCCTTGCCACCAATGTATCCATGACGACCCAGAGCTTCACCCACATCGACGTGCCGCGTCACTGCTTTGAACACGGCTTTGCCAATCACGAACTCCCTCTCCATATGGTGGTGGGAGAAGCCGCAGTTATCGACATGACCCACAAAAGACCCGGCGAAGGCGTCAGCGCGGCGGATCTGCAAAAGGCCAACCCGGATCTGCGCAAGGGGGACATCGCCGTCATCCGCACCGGCTGGACGGAAGAAGCCTGGGGTACCCGCCGTTTCTGGGACGAAATGATTTATCTGGAAAACGATGCCTGCGACTGGCTCATAGCCAAAGGGATCAAGGCGCTGGCCCAGGATTTCATGACCGACGTCAGCCCGGTAAAGCAGTCCGGCGGCAAGCAGGGCGCAGGCTATGACGGCTACGCCCACCGCGAATTCCTGAGCAGGGACATCATCCTCATAGAATGGTGCACCAACCTGCGCGCCATTTCCAAAGAACGGGTCTTCTTTGTGTGTCTGCCGCTCAAGCTGCTCGGCACCGACGGTTCCGCCGCACGCGTCATCGCCATTGAATCCGTTTAGGCTCAGCCTCCATTACCAAGGGCGAGCGTATTACCATGCGCCGCCCTGTGGCCAGAATGTTGATAAACCGGGGCTCATCTCTGCTCTCATTATCCGTGCGAAGCTTCGCTTCTACGGCTAAAGGCGCCCCGGCCCCCCATACTTATAACATAGTGTAATAATTGGGGGTGCAGGGCGTACTACGCCCGCTTTGCTCTCTGTTTCCCTAAACCGCTTCGCGGCTAAGGGAAATGCCGGGCTTGCCCGTCACCCTTCGGGCAGGTGCCGAGGGGAGTTTGAGGGGGCGAGCAGCCCCCTCAAAGACCTTAAAGGCTCTTTCCCCCTGTTTCAAGCCGTAAAGGAAATTTTGATGAAATTTTCCACACCACATTTCCATGACGCGGCACGCGCGTTTCTGCGCCGCAAGGACGTCATCTTTTCTGTCCAGCGTTACGGCGTGGACGCGCTCGGTTCCATGGCCCTCGGTCTTTTCACTTCGCTGATCATCGGGCTTATTCTCAAAACCGCCGGGGCGAAGCTTGGCCTTCCGGCTTTTGTCGACGCAGGCAGACTCGCCATGGACATGTCCGGCCCCTGTATCGGCGTCGCCGTGGCATACGGCCTGAAAGCCCCTGCTCTGGTCCTCTTCGGCTCCGCCGTCACCGGCATGGCCGGAGCAGCAGCAGGAGGCCCGGCCGGAGCCTTTGTGGCCGCAGCAGTGGGAGCGGAATGCGGAAAGCTCATTTCCCATGAAACGGGGCTGGACATTATTCTCACCCCCGCCCTTACCCTCCTTGCCGGATTGGGCGCAGGTTGTCTTGCAGGGCCGGGTATCGCCGCCTTCATGGAAGGGCTGGGCCGCCTGATCATGAACGCCACAGAGCTTCAGCCCGTGCCTATGGGCATGTTTGTTGCCGTTCTCATGGGAGTGACGCTTACCCTGCCCATCTCCAGCGCAGCTATTGCCATTATGCTCAACTTGGGCGGCATCGCTGCCGGAGCCGCTACCGTGGGCTGCTGCTGTCAGTTGGTCGGTTTTGCCGTCGCGGGATACCGCGATAACGGCCCGAGCGGACTTGTCAGCCTGGGCCTGGGCTGCTCCATGCTTCAGGTGCCCAATATTATCAAAAACCCCCGGATCTGGCTCCCCCCCATGCTCGCCAGCGCGCTTCTCGGCCCGCTGGTTACGACGATCTTCCCCATGATTAACCTCCCCGAAGGGGCAGGCATGGGCAGTAGCGGGCTTGTAGGACAAATCAGCACCTTCGCCGTCATGGGAACCGGAGTGAAGGTCTGGCTGCTTGTCGCGGCGTTCCACTTCATCCTGCCCGGCCTGTTGAGTTGGATTTTTGCAGAGTTTCTCCGGCGCAAAGCCTGGATTCAGGATGGCGATATGCGTATCTCCGCCTGACGCGATTGCCGCTTGCTGGTAAACACCAGCCTTTGCAAGAGTTTGCCAGCAAGCGGGATGTTCAGACCAGCATCGTGATGGGGAATTCGATATTAATCGATGCGGTCGGGCATCCAATCCGGCAGCAGGCGCAATGCCAGCATTCATCAGGGTACCGGATAAAGGGACCGTCCGCCTCGTCTTTTTCAATGATATAACCCGGACAGCGTTCCACGCAGGTTCCGCAATTGATGCAGTGCCCGCAGTGCATGCAGCGTTCCGCTTCCGCCCGCGCGGCATCCTCGTCAAACCCACTGTCCAGCTCCGCAAAAGGGAGCAGGCGGTTCTGCCCCGCCCGAGTAGCGCGCCGGGGAGCCTTGGAATGATAACCGGGGTTCTGGATTTCTTCAAACTCCACAACATGGGGTTCGCCCGTTTCCGGCGGACGACAGGAAACCCGCAGGACTTCGCCTTCGTTCCTCTCCGAAAATTCGACCACCAGCTCCCCTTCCAGCCCCATAAGCGCAGCATGAACGCCAAGCGCCGCGCGACGTCCGCTCCCCACGGCAGAAGCCACGGAAGAGGGCCCGTCCACGATATCTCCGGCGGCGAACAAGCCCGGCACGGACGTTGCCATACGTTCGTCCGCCGCCAACATGCCACGCGGCGTCCGGTTCGGCACAAGACCGTCCAGAAAATCCAGATCCGGCACCAGACCGCTGGCGCAGATCACCAGATCTGCTTCTTCCTTCAGTACGTCGTTTTCCAGGGTCTGCGCCTGCAATTCTCCCTTTTCGTCGAAAAAGAAGCTTGCCAGAGCCACAGCCTCCACGCCCCTTTCCGTAACGGCGCGAGTCAGGCGGGAAGGATACAGCGTGACGCCTTCCGCACGGGCCTGCTCCACCTCTTCCGCCGGAGCCTTGATATGCTCCGCATCTTCGGGGAAAATCAGGCTCACGGAAACCGCGCCCAGGCGGCGGGCGGTAAAGGCGCAGTCAAAGGCCACGCCGCCCCCGCCCAGAATAACCACCTTTTTACCGCCCAGATCCCGGCGGTCCAGATTGGTCTCTGTCAGAAAGGCCACGGCCTGCCGGGCCATTTCCATGCCCGGAATGTTCAGGCGGCGTTCCCTGCTGTTGCCCACGGCCACAACGCAGGCGTCAAAGTTACTCAGCAAGTCGCGCAGGGTAATGTCCCGTCCCACTCTGGTATTGGTGTGGACGCTTATTCCCAGAGCCAGAATATTGCCCGCTTCGCGATCCGGGACATTCTTGGGCAGACGAAAATCCGGCACGGATACGCGCGGCACGCCGCCCAGCACCGGCGCGGCTTCAAACAGCTCCACGGCATGCCCGAGCAAGCCCAGAAACCAGGCGCAGCTCATACCCGCCGGGCCGGAGCCGATAACCGCGACTCTTTTGCCCGTGGGATTGCCCGGACGAAATCCGGACGCGCCGGGATCGTCAGCGGCAAAGCGTTCCAGCGCCCGGATGGATACGCCTTGATCATAGTTGTTACGGTTACAACGGCTCTCGCAGGGGTGGGGGCATACCCTCCCCGTGACGCCGGGGAAAGGGTTACGGCTGAGCAGCATGGCATGGGCTTCGGCGCGCCGCCCATCCTTGAGCAAGGTTTCCATGGCCTGAATGCGGTTTCCCGCAGGGCAGGACGCTTCGCAGGGCGAGGTTCGGGGCTGCCTCCGGGGCATATACCCGGACACGATGCGAGTGTTCAGCTCTTTACTGAATTTTGGGGGCATATCTTTTTATCCTTGTGCCATAGAGCAGTTTAACATTGAAATTGTACATGCCGGGACGCAATGTTCTGACCCCGCAGGTTTCACGCCTCCGCCGGAGCTTCACGCCGCAAGTGAATTGCGGCTACTCCGGAATAGAGGGGGCGTCGCGGAGGAGTCGCGTTACACTCGGCTCCGGGAGCAATTTCAAAGCGAAATTGCTCTAATTGGGGGGTGCAGGGAGTACTACGCCCGCTTTGCCCGTCACCCTTCGGGCAGGTGCCGGGGGGAGTTTGAGGGGGCGAAGAGCCCCCTCAAAGATTTCTTCAGCAATCGCACACCAATTACAGCCATGCCAGATGCGGCTTGCCGTTCACTCTGGCGATGGAAAGCAGCCGGTTCATGGACGGATCAGGATTCGGGTAATCGGTACGCATGGCAATAGTGGCGGAAGACGTTTCCCGCCGCTCCAGGCTCGCCAGAGTAGCCAGGGTGCACATGGTGTGCAGTTGCAGCGCCTCATGGGTTCGCATCAGCTCATGCCAGTTGTCGGCGCGCAGATCGTCCTTGAGTTCCGCAATGCGATCCAGACTTTCCAGCGCGGTTTTCATGCCGCGTTCGTTGCGCACATAGCCCATATAGTAGTCCATGACCTGACGTATCGCCCGCTCAAACAACGCATACGGCGTATCACCGTTGGAGTGCAGGGGCTTGAGCGCACGGCGCTTTTCCTCCACAGCCGCTTCCACATCGAACGCGCCGGGAGCTTCGGCCATACGGGCGGCTTTGGCCGCGTTGACGCCCGCCGCATACCCGCCGCACATCGCCCCGGAAAAGGCGTGAAAACCGGTGCCCACAAACAGCCCCGGCACGGAACTTTCAAAATGCGCGTCGCGGTCGACCATGCCTTCCAGCGCAAGGTCGCCCACTTCCACTTCCATCAGTTTCGTGGTGAAATCCAGGCCGCGCTGGGCGGAATAGTCCTCCCAGGTCGCCTTGTCGCCGGGCATGAGATCGTGTTCGAGCACCGTACGCACGTCGTCCGGCAAATGACGCATGTCCATGTAAAAAGGCGGACCGTTGCCTTCCAGCCCTTCCCGGAACATGCCCTGCACAAAGAGGTGGCGCGGAGCCTGCTCGTTCATGGGGTGGTATCTGGGCATAAAACGCTCGCCCCTGTAGTTCAGGGCATGGGAGCCGGAGCCGGTGATCCCGTTCATGCCGGGGCAGCCGAAGCTTTTGGGCAACACCGTGGCGTTCTGGCGGGTATCAAGGCATACCAGCCGCGCCCCGGATTCATACGCCAGAACATAGTGTGCGCCGGTATTGAACGGCGGAAACTGCGCGTTGAACGGATTCTTGGTCGAGTTGCTGCTGACCCGGGCGGCGCGCGGCCCCAGAGCGATAACAGCCGTTTTTGCACGGATGACGTGAAAGGAACCGTCCAGCACGTTATAGCCCATGGCCCCGGCCATACGCCCGTTTTCCACCATGAGCCGGGTAAGCATCACATGCTCCAGCACGTCCACGCCCATGTCGCGCAGCCGCGCACTGACCAAAGGTTTGATGAACTGCCCCTGCCGGATCAAAATCCACCAGTGACCGGGCTGGCCGAAGCCCTGCGTACGCATGTAGCTTCCGTCCGGATTTTTGCGGAACTGAACCCCTACGCCGGAAAGAAAGTCCAGCAGATGCGGCATGGCCTCGCCCCAGGCCCGCACGGTTTCAGGGTGCAGACCACTGCCGGGTTTGGCGTAGAATTTCACCATCTCATCTACACTGTCATGCTCTCCCTGATTGAGCACCGCCATAAAATGGTCATTTCCGCCGCCGATACAGCCGCAGCTTTCAAACTTCCCCTTGTCCGCCACAAGAACGCTCAAGCCCGCCTCGCGTGCAGCCAGTGCCGCCCCGCAACCGCTGGCACCGCCGCCGAGCACGAGCACGTCGGTTTCATGCACAGCATCTATACCTTTCGGAATTTGCGACATACGATTCTCCTTTGTCCCGTTGCCGGGTCAGGCTCCTGCGGGCGCACGGCTCACAGAATCATTGGCAATGCGACGGTACGCGAGGTATTCGCGCCCCAGAAACAGCGCAAGCCCCAGCAGGCTGACGCCATAGCTCCACGGAGTGCGCCAGAACACGGCCACAATCATCAGACCGCACACGGTAAGCGGCAGGGCGCACTCCAGGCGGTTCATGCGGCGGACTGACCAGCCGCAACCGGCCATGGAAACGCACATGGCCGCCACAAGAACCCAAAGAAAGAAAAAGATGGACGCGCCCACGCCCGCGCCAGACTGGCCGAGCATCAATTCAGGGGCGAACACGCAGAAAAAGGGGATGATAAAACCCACACAACCGACCTTTGACGCCTCTACGGCGGTGCGCATATAGGACGTCTCCGCCAGGCCCGCCGCCGGTATGGCTGCTGTGGCGACCGGGGGAGTAATGCAGGAGAACACCGCAAAGGTGAAAACGAACATGTGGGCGGAAAAGATGGGAACGCCGAGATTGACCAGAGAGGGAACGCCGACCATGGCCACCATCATGTACGCTGCAATGGTCGGCACCCCCATGCCCAGGATGATGCACACCAGAGCGGTAAGCAGCAACGCAAGCACAAGGTTTCCACCGCACAGCGCGGCGATGATGCCGGGGATGCGAATGCCGAGTGAGGTTTTGGTCAGCGTTGCCACCAGCGGCCCCAGAACAGCGCAGGTCACCGCAATCTTGGCTCCGGTCACCGCGCCGTCCATGGCGTCGGGCGCAAGCTGGCGCAACATGGAACTCAGGCGGCCTTCCTTCGCGCAGACTGCGGCATTGAGGCCAAGCAGACAGACAATGGCCCAGAACACTGTGAACATGGGGGAAAAACCCATAAACAACAGCACCATGATCAGCACTAGCGGCCCCACGAACAACGGCGCTTCCATAAGAATCTGACGGGCGCTTCCCGCCCCTTCAATAATGCTTTCCGCATTGATTCCCAGACGCTTGGCCTGAAATTGCGCATAAAAGGCCACAGCCAGGAAATACAGCAACGCGGGCAGGATTGCGGCGCTCATGACTTCCACATAGGGTACGCCGGCCATTTCAGCCATGACAAAGGCCGTAGCGCCCATGACCGGTGGCATGATCTGCCCGCCGGTGGAAGCCGCCGCTTCAATGGCCCCGGCCTGCTCGGGCCGGTAGCCGGCCTTCTTCATGAGCGGAATGGTGAACGTGCCTGTCGTCGCCACATTGGCCAGAGCGCTCCCGGTAATTGACCCCATGAGGGCGCTGGACACCACGGAGGAAATGGCCGGGCCGCCCGCGCAGCGGCGCCCTGCGGCCCGGCCGATACGGTTGAAGAAATCCGACGCCCCTGTGGCGGCCAGAAAGGAACCGAACACCACAAACAGGAAAATGTAATTGGCGCTCACCCCCATGGTTGATCCATAAACTCCGCCGGAAAGGTTCATCACAAAGGTATTGATCATTTCCATGTAATCGATGCGCGGAGCACGCAGCATGCCGGGCAGATTATGCCCCCAGTAGCAGTACGCGATGAACAGCATCGCCACGCAGGGGAAGGCGAGGCCAAAGGCCCGGCGGGAGGCTTCCAGAGACAGAACGACGATCAGCGTACCCACGGCCATATCCTGTATGGTCAGCATGCCCACAGCCCCGCGCATGGTTTCCAGCGCTTCAAATTCCACAAATATATACCCGGTCGCGTACAGCGAGAGCGCCAGCAATAAGGCGGACCCCGCCTTGCCGAGCCGGGTTTGCGCCTTGCGCATGGTCCACAAATAGACAAGAGCAAGCGCAAACATGAGGTGCAGATTCTGATGCTGGGTGGGAGTCAGAAACACCAGTTGCGTATAGAGCATGTGATAGGCGATCATCGCGACAGCCAGTATCGACATAACGGCCAGAATGGTTTTGTCCAGCGCTTTCACAGATCCTCCTCGCGTAGTGTGAACAGGCTCTAACGCAGTCCCTTTTCCTTGTAGTAACGGAGCGCGCCGGGGTGAATGTATTCCTCGGGCAGGAAGTCTTCCGTGGGCACGGTAAACGTATGGGACATCAGCTTGCCCAGAGGCGTGTACTTTGCGATGTCTTCCTGATTTTCGCAGAGGATTTTGGCGATGGTGTAGGCGAGGTCATCCGGAATCTGGACAAAGCCGCCAATGCCGCAGCGCTCCTCCCAGGCGGTGATATCGCGGTCCGGCACATTTTCGGCAATAGCTCCCTTTGGAATGATTACCGGCACATAACGCAAGCCGTCCGCTTCTGCCGCTTCCTCGATATACCGGGGGTCAATGTCCAGAAAATAGGGCGCGCCGCGCGAGGCGACCATTTCCGCATAGATATTCACAGGCTGCCAGGGGCCGTCCGGGTTGGTGGTCACGCCCAGCGTGGCCGCGTCCACCGCGCCGTCGAGCAGGGCGCTTTGCAGGCCGGTCCAGTTCAGATAGGTGGGTTTCATGCCCTTTGAACCCTCGATGCCCCGGCTGATCACTGACCACTGGTATTTTCCGTTGGACGACATCATACTCATCAGGCCGATCCTTTTACCCTTGAGGTCGGTCAGGCTACGGATTTTCGGATCATAGGTGATCATGGTCTGGATATTCTGGGTGACAAAGCCAAAAATTTTCAGATCGGGATACGCTTCGGGAAAAGGCGGCTTGCCCTGCACGGCCTCGCGGAAGGGCACGGCGGTAATAGCGCAGATCATATGTTCAGGGCTGGCCGAAGTCTTGATGATGCTGGCCGGAGAACCGGCTGTTTCCACCGGAAGCAGCTCGTACTGCGGAGCCACGGTTTTGATGACCTCGGAAATGGCGTAACTGTACTGGTAGGTTGTACCGCCAAACGCGTTGGCCGCGATCTCGTACACTTCCGCCGCATGGGCCACGCTTCCTACGCTCAGACAGAGCGCGGCAGGCAAAGAGAAAACCTTGCTCAACATCTTCAAATTTTTCAGTCCGTTCAACATGCCGTTCAACATGGGCCGTCCTCCTTGGTGCAGATTGAATGGTACAGGTTGAATATCCAATCTTTTTCCGACGTATACATAACAAACGTTTTGCACCGCCAAGGCAAGAACAAGATTTTGATATCCCTATCAGACGGTTTTCCGCCATTCTCTCGCAGGTAAAAAGAACGTATGTATCAAAAGCAACCGGAGGAGGCCCCATGATTCAGGAAATAAACGGCGACTTTCTGCAATGGCTGCGCGGTTTCTATTATGTGGCGACAGCAGGCAGTGTTTCACGCGCGGCAGAACTGATGTGCCGCAATCAGAGCGCGGTCACGTACCAGTTGCAATCGCTGGAAAGCAGCCTGAACACGGAGCTTTTTCTGCGGGTGGAAGGGCGGATGATTCTGACCCCGGCAGGGGAAAAGCTGCTGAAATGGGCAGTGATCACCTTTGATGATATCGCCGCACTGCGGGCCGAAGTGGGCAACCTGAACGGAGAACTGAACGGCGCACTGCGTATTTCGGGCAACCGCCCCACCTACCACCACGCCCGCTTTGTGAATACGCTCAGAGCCTATTCCGCCGCGCATCCCAAAGTCGACATACACCTTGAGGCGGGCTACCCCGACGAGTGCATCCGCGACGTGGAAATCGGCAGCAGCGACATGGCACTGATCGGTCTGCACAAGACGCCGCCAGTCTGCGCGTTTGAACAGCTTTTTTCCGTTCCCTATGTGCTGGTGACACCGCCTGGGCATGAATACCATCTTGATGATCGGCCCACGAGCGAACAAATCGCCGAAATTCCCCTGATCCGCTTCCAATTGCGACGGCATATCAAGTCTTACGACTACCACTTTCTCGCTGAACAAATTGAGGAGCTCACGGGCAGGGTTTCGCCCTTAAGTTGCAGCAATTACTGGATATTGCTCAAATACGTCGCGGAGGGCATGGGCGCGGCCATTATTGACGCATGGTCCTACGGCTCGCTCTCTTCCAGACTGGAGCCCGGAGTATGGGCCTATTCCCTGTCCCATCTTCTGCCCGTCCTGCCCTACGGCATCCTGACCCGCAAAAAAGGACGTCTCTCCCCGGCGGCCACAGCCTTTCGGGAAGCACTGCGCAACGGTTTTGCCGATACTTCTCCTGAAGGCATCCTTCCCTCCCGTTCCTGATCATCTTGGTACGAAATCGTACCGGAAAATGCCCGCCGATACGATTCCGTACTGCGCACGTTTCCCTTTCTCTTTTCAGTTACATGTAATATCAACAGGTTATACCCATATCACGGTTGGCACGTTCCATGCTTTGTCCTCTTCAACCAAGAAGGCGGAGAAGCTTCCGCGTAAACGAGGAGAAGAACGGACATGTCTACACGTATCAGAATGTTTCTGGCGGCGGCCCTGCCGTGCTGTCTGCTGTTCGCGCCCGATTCGGCCGTGGCCGACGACGCGCTTTCGCAGGAAAACGCCAATATTCTCTGGACGCTGATCGGCGGTATCCTGGTCATGTTCATGCAACCCGGCTTCGCGCTGGTGGAATGCGGCCTGACCCGAGCCAAAAACGCGGCCAACATCATGATGAAAAACTATGCCGACTTTCTCATGGGTGGCATACTCTATTTCTTTATCGGGTTCGGTCTGATGTTCGGCTCCGACGCAGGCGGCATACTGGGCACCTCAATGTTCGGCATGTCCGGCTCCAGCGGCACGGGCGACGGCGCATGGCTGTGGACCTTCTGGTTCTTCCAGGCCATGTTCGCGGCGACCTCGGCCACCATTGTTTCCGGAGCCATGGCCGAGCGCACCCGTTTCGGCGTCTACCTGATCGCCAGCGCCGTTATTTCTGCCCTGATCTATCCTGTCAGCGGACACTGGGCCTGGAGCGGCCTGTTCGGCGAAGGCGGCGGCTGGCTTGAAAAGATTGGCTTTATCGATTTTGCCGGTTCCACCGTGGTGCATTCCGTGGGCGGCTGGATCGCCCTGGCCGGAGCCATCGTCATCGGCCCCCGTATTGGCAAGTACAGCGCCGACGGCATCGCCCGGGCCATTCCCGGCCACAA
>JAEXGX010000188.1 GCA_023450535.1 Pseudomonadota bacterium
CGTGACTTCAAATATCCTTCCGTCATTGCCTTCGCAGATCAGGGTATTGCCGTTGGGCAGGCGCTGAACGCCGCTGATGGTGGCGCTGAAGAAGCTGTGCGCGAGGGAATGATTGGGGCCGTAGCCTTCCGCAAGGCCGGAGTATTCCCAGACCTTTTCCAGCGTGGTCGGATTAAACTCCAGCACCTGTGAGAAGGGCAGGCCGTTGTTGAACACAATAACGTTACCCTCGCCGGGAAGCCCCTTGGGGATGAGGTGCGCGTGGTGCATCATTCCGCCCGCCGGAAGCCCCTTGAAACCGCCTTCGGGCAGGTGCATATCCATGAGGCGCAGAGGGGAATCCTTGGGGTAATCCGGTCCGCACTGCCAGGCTACGCCGCCGGTCTTGTGGTCGATGATGTAAATGACTTCCTGCCCGTCGTCGGTAATGATGTTGTCGGGATGGAAGGCCGCGTATTTGATGGGGTCACTGTCATACCATTTGTTGGGGCCGACCCAGGATGCCGTGTTCTGGAAGTCGGCTATGCCCTTGGCCTTGTATTCTTCCTCATGCTCCTTGTAGATCCATTCCCAGACAATGTTCCCCGCCTTGTCCACGATGTACAGGGTGGCGGTGTCCTTGCCGTCAATGGTCTTGAAGCCCGCAATCAGGGTCTTGCCGTCCTTGACATAGCTCATGCCCGGCACGTCGTAGCCCACGGGATTACCTTCGCGCTGGATGTCGTGGTGCGCGTTGGAACTCCAGTACGTATCGCCCTTGACCCTGACCATTTCCGCCGTGGGTTTGCGCTGTTCGTATTGGTCAAAGCTCCAGACGATATTTCCGTCCCAGTCCATTTCCACCACGGTAAAGCCTTCCGACTTGCGGGCCAGCCAGTTGGCGGGATCGTAATGCACCAGGGTAGCCAGCAGATTGCCGCCGGGAAGAACTTTGGCGGGCTGACCTTCCACGTTCATCCATTTGTGAACGACCTTGCCGTTCATGTCGATGAGCGGCACGCCGTGCGGCGTGGCACGGAGCGGATTCAACACGGTATAGCCGTTGTATGCCTTGTCCGGCTTGTTGATAGTGACTCCGGTGGGGAAGACGGAAGGGTAGGCGGAAGCCGCTCCCGCCATACCCAGTACCATACCCAGGGTTATGAGACTTTTTCCGAGCGAGTGCATAGTCTATTCTCCTGTTGCGCGTTCCGTCCGTGAACATTTTCGTGGACATATGCCCAAGCTGTAGACGTCAGGGGATATCAAGTCAATGCTGCAGGAGCGGTACCGATAAAGCGGGAATCAGGAGGGATGTTTTTCTCGCTGCTCTTTACGATAAGGGGCATTAACGTTAGTGTCCCAAGGCAATTTTTACCAACCGCGCCTTTAGGAATCCCCTGTCTTCAGGCAGGGGAGGGTGCCAACCTCAGTTTCTCTTCAGGAGTTTCCATGCGCTGTCATTCCGCCGTATTTGCCGTGTTTTTTCTGCTGTTCGGAGTGGTGGCCGCCAAGGCTGAAACTCTGAAAATAGGCAGTCTGCCCGCTGCTGATTCCGTGATTCTGCATGTCGCTGCGGATGAGGGGTTGTTTGCGGCGCGCGGGTTGGAGGTGGAGATTGTCCCCTTTCAGAGCGCGCTGGAGTTGGGGGCCGCCATGCGGGCCGGAGAACTTGCCGGGCATTTCGGCGATTTGCTCAACGTGCTCATGCAGAACGAGCGCGGGGCACGGCAGGCAGTCATCGCCATAACCACACATTCCTCGCCCGGCCAGCGCTGTTTTAGTCTGGCCGTAAGCCCGAAAAAGGCCGCTGAACTGAAAAGCCTGGCGGACATGAAGGGCGCGGACAGCGCCATGTCCGGCGCGACCATTATCGATTACCTGCTGTGCCGCATGCTTGAACAGGAGAAACTGCCCGAAGACTGGCTGACCATGCAGGAAGTGCGGCAGATTCCCGTCCGGCTCCAGATGTTGCTGGGTGGCATGACGGACTCCGCGCTGCTGCCCGAGCCTCTGGCTACCATGGTGGAGACGAAGGGCGCACGGACGGTATGGGATGACTCCGGGCTGGATGAGCCGTTGGCTGTGATTGCCTTGCGCGTGGAATACCTGAAGCCGGAAGTGGCGGAGCCGTTCCGCGACGCGTTGCGCGAGGCGGCCCGGCATATTGAGGCCGATCCGGAAAAGTACCGCGCGCTCATGGTGGAAAAGGGGCTGTTGCCCAAAGCTGCAGCAGCATCGTATAAAATGGTGCGCTTTGATCTGTTCGGTACGCCTGACGGCATGCCTCCCCTGCCCACGCCGGAAGACATGGCGCGTGTGGAAGCCTGGATGATGTTGCGCGGAATGATTAAATCCGCTCCCGAGTATGGTGATATTGTATTCCAATGAGAGCCTCCTTGTGAAGATGGAATTTATCAGACGCTCCTTACTGCGCTTGTCTGCCGCCGCGACACCTGCGGGTCAGAACATAGGGTCTTGACTGGCAAATATTTTGAAAGTTGAAACGCTCCAGATTGAAACATGAGTTTTGAACTGATCGCTGAAGATATCACCAAAGACCACGGCTCCGGCCCCGTGCTGGAGCCCCTGTCTTTCACACTGACCGCCGGGGAGCGTCTGGCCGTGATCGGGGAATCCGGCTGCGGCAAGAGCACTCTGCTCAGTCTGCTTTCCGGCATGGAAAAGCCGAACCAGGGCAGGGTGACGGCCCGGTTTGTGCGTGGAACTTCAGGGCTTCCGGCGGAACGGAGGCCGCGTTCCGCCTTTGTGTGGCAGAATCTGGGGCTTTTTCCGTGGAAAACTGTGCTGGCCAATCTGGCCTTGCCGCTGGAACTGGCGGGCATGGGAAAAGAGGAGCGCGAAAGCAAGGCCCGAGCCATGCTGGATGAACTGGGTTTGAATGGTTTGGAAACACGCTGGCCTGCGAACCTGTCCGGCGGGCAGCGCCAGAGGCTGGCCCTGGGGCGGGCGCTTGTCGCTGAACCGGATCTTTTATTTCTGGACGAACCTTTTTCCGCGCTGGACGCACTGACGCGGGAACGTCTGCAGGATTTTCTGCTGGCGTTGTGGGAGCGCCGCCGCTGCACTACCGTGCTTGTCACCCATGATATCGGAGAGGCCGTGTTTCTCGGTTCGAGGATTCTTGTTCTGGGCGGACGCCCGGCGCGAGCTGCGGCCTGGCTGGAAAATCCCCTGTCCGGCGCGCCGGACTGCCGGGAGCGCGAGGACTTTTTCCATATGAGCCGCAAGGTACACGCGGCCTTGTGGAGTTCTTCCCTGGCCGAAGAGAGAGCGGATGAACGCATCGGGGAAAGCGCGGAGGCAGCGCTATGAGGGCTTGTGCGGCGCCTCAGTGCCTGACGCATAACCTGTTGCGTTACCTGCTGGCCTTTGCCGCACTCTGCCTTGCCTGGGAGGCGGGATCGACGGTGCTGGGGCCGGAACTTCTGCCCTCCCCGGTTGAAACCTTTGCTCTGTTTTTGCAAGCGCTGGGCTCGGCGGCGTTCTGGAAGGATGCGGGCATGAGCGCGTGGCGTCTGGCTCTGGGGCTGGCTCTGGCGACAGGTGTCGCCTTCCCTGCCGGGCTGCTCATGGGGCATTGCCGCCGGGCGGATGCCGTGGCCGCTCCGCTGGTGTTTCTCACCTATCCTCTGCCGAAAATCGTGCTTTTACCCGTGTTTTTCACCTTTCTCGGGCTGGGGGACGCGCCGCGAGTGTTGCTGCTTGCCCTGACCACAGGCTACCAGGTATTGGTTATCGTGCGGGGTACGGCGCAGGAGCTGGACCCCGCCTATCGTGCGGCCTTCCGGTCTATGGGAGATTTTGGGGGAACGTTCGATGGAGGAGCGCGGGGCGCTTCGCTGTGGCAGGCGCTCCGGCATGTGTATGTTCCTGCGGCCTTGCCCGGTTTGTTTACCTCGCTCAAGGTGGCCAGCGGCACGGCTGTGGCTGTGCTTTTTCTGGCGGAATCCTTTGCCACGCGCACGGGTCTGGGCTTTCGGATCATGGATGCCTGGGGCCGGGGGGATACGCCGGAAATGTTTGTGGGCATCCTTGGCATGAGCGCGCTTGGTCTGGCGCTGTACGGGCTGTGCTGCCTTGCTGAACGGGTATTCTGCCCGTGGCGGAACGCTTCAGCGCGATGACAAATCCTGCGTGGCCGGATTTGCGCCGTCAGCGGCTCATGTTCGAGAACACTCACCGGACAGAACGCCTGACAGCATCACTGACTTTTTGTCATGCCTTTGCGCCGTAATTCCCATGATCCATGGCGCAAAAAGGGCTATACATCGGCGGTCTTTTTTTATAACTTTTTTACTTCCACTCTTGCGAGCCCGCGCCTCACGTGAAGGCATTGTCGCCGCTGGCCCGCCACTTTTCGTACCGGAGGCTCCCATGGAACCCTATTATGCCGGATGGCTTTCCATCCTTCCCCCGATCATTGCCATTACCCTGGCCCTGGTCAGCAAGGAGGTTTTTTCCTCTCTGCTCATAGGCATTCTTTCCGGTACGGTGATTTACACCATCGGCACCGGTTCCGATGCCTATATTGTGGGGCCGGTGCAGACCATGTTCAGCACCATGCTGAACAAGATCGACTTCGCCATTATTATTTTCTGCTCCCTGCTTGGCGCGCTGGTATATGTCATCTCTCTGGCCGGCGGTTCCGTGGCTTACGGCAAGTGGGCCGCCACCAAGATCAGAAGCCGCCGTTCTTCGTTGCTCTCCACCGCCGGGCTTGGCGTGTTCATTTTTATTGATGACTATTTCAACTGCCTTACTGTGGGCACGGTGATGAAGCCCATCACTGACACCTACAAGGTTCCCCGCGCCAAGCTGGCTTATATCATCGACTCCACCGCCGCGCCTATCTGCATCATCGCGCCCATTTCCAGCTGGGCCGCCGCCGTGGGCAGTAACCTTCGCGCCACGGGAGCCTTTGAGAGCGATTTTGCCGCGTTCATTTCCACCATTCCCTACAATTTTTATGCCTTGCTCTCCATCATTATGGTGCTGCTGATCTGCATCACCGGCTATGATTTCGGACCCATGCGCAAGGCAGAACTCCGGGCTGAGGAGGGCGATCTCGGCATTGCCAACGATAATACCGCATCGATTAAATCTTCTCCCAAGGGAAAGCTGATTGACATGCTGGTGCCTATCGGCGCGCTCATTGTGCTTGCTGTGCTCGGTTTGCTGTATACCGGCGGCTATTTCGGCGACGACCCGCAGTACCACACCTTGGGCGCGGCCTTCGGCAACTGCTCCGCCGCCACGGGATTGATGTATGCTTCCTTTGGTGCGCTCATCGTGGCCTTTCTCCTTTTCGTGCCGCGTGGACTCATCAGTTACCGGGTGTTCATGGAGGGCTGTGTGGAAGGCATCAAGACCATGCTGCCCGCAAACATGATTCTGGTGTTGGCCTGGACGATCAGCGGCGTATGCCGCGATCTGCTTCAGACGCCGCAGTTTGTGGAGTCTGTGGTAAGCGGGGGAAGCATGACTGCCGGCCTCCTGCCTGCCGCTGTCTTCGCCATTGCGGCCTTCTTGAGTTTCTCCACCGGTACGGCCTGGGGCACCTTCGGCATTCTTATCCCCATCGTGGTGCCTGTGGCTCAGGCGCTTGATCCCGAACTGCTTGTGGTCTCCCTTTCCGCCACGCTGGCGGGAAGTGTGTTCGGCGACCACTGTTCGCCCATTTCCGATACCACTATTCTGTCCAGCGCCGGATCGGGCTGTAACCATGTGGAGCACGTTTCCACTCAGCTTGGCTACTCACTGCTGGTGGCGAGCTGCTGTATGGCGGGCTATCTGGTGGCGGGGTTCACGGGCGGTAACCTGCTGCTCAGCCTCGGCACCAGCCTTGTGCTCCTGGTGGGCGTGGTACTGGGCCTGCATGTGCGTAATGAAAAGCGTGAGGCCTCGGCTATCCGGCCGTAGTGTTCCCCGTTTAAATGTGAATGTCCGGTGCTGCTCTCTCCGTAGGAGAGAGCAGCACCGTTTTATAGCGTATTATATACTTCAGTTCGGCATCTCGGGAATCTGCAAACGCCGCACGATGCCGAGCTTTGCACAGCGGCGGTGGAAAGTGCGCAGGTTCACGCCAAGCCGTTCCGCCGCACGGATTTTGCTTCCACTGCACTGGTTCAGCGCGCGCAGAATGATATCGCGTTCCGCGCGGGCCAGCGCCTGCTCCAGATTGTCCTCCGCGAGATATCCAAAGCGCGTGTTTGCGTCTCTCTCTCTCTCTCTCTCTCTCTCTCTCTCTCTCTCTCTCTCTCTCTCTCTCTCTTGGTTGCTCCCGGGAGGGGGAGATGAACTGCGCCTGCCCGGTGGCAAGGTAACGCAGGATCACGTTCTGAAGTTCGCGCACATTGCCCGGCCAGTCATAAGAAAGAAAACGGGTCATCAGTTCATCGGGAATGCGTAGCCGGACATCCAGCGGGCTGAACTTGTCAAAGAAAAATCTGATAAGTTTGGGCAGGTCTTCCCGGCGTTCGCGCAGGGGCGGGATGGGGATATCCACCACAAAGATACGATAAAAAAAATCTTCCCGCAGGGTGCCGTCTTTAACCATCTGTACGAGATCGCGGTTGGTGGCACAGATCAGGCGTACGTCGCCGTCCTGAGGTTTGTTACTGCCTACCGGGGTAAATTTTTTCGTTTCAATGGCATGAAGCAGCTTGGCCTGCATGGCAGGGTTGAGTTCCGCCACTTCATCGAGAAACAGTGTGCCCCTGTGGGCGGCGCCGAGAAAACCCTGGCGGTTGCCCTGTGCGCCGGTGAAGGCGCCTTTCACGTAGCCGAAGAATTCACTTTCCAGCAGATGCTCGGGAATGGCCGCGCAGTTGACCATGATGAAAGGTTGATCGCGCCGGGCGCTGACGTCGTGAATGACGCGGGCCAACAGGCTTTTACCCGTACCCGTTTCACCCAGAATGACCAGATTGGTATCGCTTTTTCCCATTTGCAGGGCCAGATTCATGGTTTTGCGCATGGCCGGGCCTTCTCCGAGGAAAATTTCATCCTGCTTGCTGATTTTTGCCAGCAGTTGCGCGTTTTCCCGCTCCAACCGGGCGCGCTCGCCCTCCAGCTCCTGTTCCTTGCGCACAGTGTCCGTCACGTCAATGATCGTGCTGATCAGGGCGGTTTCCTCTCCCCAGGGAAAGATGGTGGGGTGCCCTTCCACGTACCGGATTTCCCCCTTGACGTTGTACTTCCAGCGGTAGACCTCACCCGAAGTTAGGCCTTCATGGTTGTTGGCGTTCAGCCTGAGAAAGCGTGCCCGGTCGGATTCGTCAATAAACAGACCCACGGGCATGCCGATTATTTCGTCGGGAGAAGCGTAACCTGTCAGTTGGGCATAGGCCATGTTGGTGGCGATGATTTTTTGCCGGATGACCAGAGAAACCGGCAGGGGAAACTTGTCGATGAAGGTCTGGACAATGGGGGAATTGGCGATGAACTGGGCAAGGCTTGTGACCTGAAATACCTGATATGCGCCGGTGATTCGTGCGGCTGCATCATAGAATAATCCGGCCTGCGTCCAGACCGAGGATTCTCCCTCCAGCTTGCGTTCAAGGCGCATAATGCAGGAAGCGCTTCCCTGCTCATGGCGCATCAATGTGGCAAGATAATCTCTGCCAGGTTGCGCGCTCCTGCCGGAGAGCAGGAGATCCGCCAGCAACGGGCGCGGGGAAAGATAGAAGGCGCGCCAATGGTCTTTAGTACGCAGAATCTCCGACGCGGTAATGCCGGTGGCTCGCTCACAGCCAAAATTCCACGAATTGACGCGCCCCTCGGCATCAAGGGTAAAAGCGGGTAATTCAGCGGGAAAGTCCGGCTGGGCTGAAACGGGAAGGGAATTGAGGACCATGAAGCCTCCGGATATGTTGTAACGGAAAAAGAAAGACTGATAATGTCATATTTGTCATAATGTGACAATATGTGCAGAAAAAATAATGTCATAAATGACACTGTTTTTACTTTTTAAGAGAGAGAAATGAATTATAACTGCACAAGATAGTTGAAAATGCATTTTTTGGATCGTACTTCGCATTGTTCTGAAAGATTCCTGTCTGCAACAGGACAATACATGCAATGAGGAGGACGGTATGGACGTACAGAAAAGAGCGTACGAGACTGACGTGCTGGTGCTTGGTTCCAGCGCCGCCGGTTGCGGCGCGGCCATTGCCGCGCGCAAGGCCGGGGCGGAGGTGTTGCTGGTGGACAAGGGCAAGCTGGAGAGTTCCGGCTGTCTTGGCGGGGGCAACGACCATTTCATGGCAGTGCTTGATGAGGTGGAGCACGACAGCCTGGAGGACATGTACGGATATTATGCCACCCCCACATCGGGCATGTCGCGCGGAGTAGTGAAAAATTACTACCGGGCAATGAAGCCCTGCCTGAAGGTGCTGGAAGAATCCGGCATCGAACTCATGCACAACCCCGACGGTTCATATCTTCGTTCCCTGGGCTTTGGTCAGCCCGGCCCCTGGTGGATCCACATCAATCACGGCTTTAATGTCAAACCTCTCCTGGCGAAATATGTGCGCGGCACGGGCGTCAAAGTGGTCAACAATTTTCTGGTGACCAATCTGCTCAAGGAAGGCGACCGTATCGCGGGGTGCATCGGCTTTGATGTGCTCAAGGGCGATCTCATCGTAGTACGTTGCAAAACCGCTGTTATAGGTTTCGGTTTGACCGCCCAGCGCGTGTCCAACAACTCCACGCACAAACCTTTCAACCAATGGTTTTCACCCTATGTCACCGGCAGTCAGGTCATATTGCCGCTGGAAGCCGGAGCGGGCGTGTTGAATGTGGACATCACCGACATGGCCACCATGTTGCCCAAAGGGTGGGGTGCGCCGGGCATGAACGGCATCAACAACATGGGAGGAAAGGAGCTTAATGCCAGGGGCGAGCGTTTCATGGGCAAGTACGATCCCATGCTGGAAAACGGCCTGCGGCGTAATCAGGTCATGGGAACCTACCAGGAAGAACTGGAAGGAAATGGTCCTCCATTTTTCATGGATATGACTCATTTTGAGCCGGAAGAAGCCCGGCACCTTCAGTATGATCTCATGCCCGGCGATAAGGAAACCTATCTGGAATATTGTGAAGCCCGGAATATTGATTTCACGAAAGCTCCGCTGGAAGTGGAAATCAGCGAACGCATGATCGGCGGCGTGGTCAAATGCACGGACGAACAGGAAACAGAAGTGCGTAACCTGTATACAGCCAGCCTGTGCAACAACTTTTCCGCCGCCATGTGCCTGGGGTGGACAGCCGGAGAATTCGCCGCCGCTCGCGCAGTCGAAACGGCTATGCCCTCCCTGCCCGAAGCGGAAATAGGCGTACTGGCAAAGGCCATTTTTGCCCCTATGGCGGAAAAGCCCGCCAAAAGTATCGGATACACGGAATTCGAAGACGGTATCCGGCAGATTATGGACTACTATGTAGGCTACCAACGTACCGAAGGCAGCATGAAACAGGCCCTGAAAAGCTTTGACGTGCTGGAGGAATACCTGCCCCGTCTGGGGGCGTCCACACTGCGTGAACTCATGCGTGTGCGCGAGAGCATCGAATTGTTCAAGTTATGCCGCATCTATATTCAGGCCTGTATGCAGCGCAAGGAGTCCGGGCGCGCCATGTATCGCCGCGCCGACTATCCCGACCTTGATCCTTCGCTGGCGAAATGCCTTGTCACCCGTCTCGACGCGTCCGGTAACCCCGTTTTCCAGTGGAACAGTTAGAGCATTTCAACATTGAAATACTCTTCAGAATGATGACATACCCCACTTCGCGGAGTTTGCGCCGTCTAAGCCGCAAAGCGGTTTGACGGGAAGGCACAAAAATCAGTCGCGTACGGCGCGGTAAAGCTGCGGCCTGCTCCTGATTTTTGGTGCTGCTGATGTTATCAGCAGCCTCTGAAATTGCTCTTACTTCGTGAACAGAAAGGAGAAAAGATATGCCCCCGGTCTTTGACGAAACAAAGTGCATCAAGTGCGGGAAATGTGTGGCGAATTGTCCCGGCTATGTGCTGGAAATGAGCGAGGAAACGCCGCGTGCGGCGTTTCCGGAAGAGTGCTGGCACTGTGGATGTTGCCGCATTGCCTGCGACAACGGCGCAGTAGGTTTTGAATTCCCCTTGCACACCAGGTTGTAACAAGCATGGGCTGAGCCCATACAGCAGACAAACACCGCAACGCGGGTTTTGTCTGCTGTATGGGACCAGCCTTTCCCGACCACGAACCGACCTTTGGAGAGCATCATGCGGAAACTGATTACCATACTGACGGCAACAGCTCTTTTCCTCACCGTGTTCCCCCGATTTTCCCCGGCGGCGGAGGAATATCGTCTGAGTCTGAATCTGCCCATACCGCCCATTCACAGCCGTTGGCATAACGCGATCAAACCCTGGTTTGACGAACTGACGGAACGCTCCGGCGGGCGTATTGTCGTAGAGCCTTACTTTGCCGAGGCCATCAGTAAACAGTCCGAATCCATGGACTCGGTACGCAACGGCCTGGCGGATTTCACCGAGTCGTCTTTTGGCATGGCAATCGGGCAGTTTCCTTTTTATGAACGCGTATTCGACGTAGCGGATCTCGGGCGCTCCATGGATCAGACCAATATTATTCTGCACGAAATGGAGCGTAGTTTTCCGCAAATCAAGGATGAGGTGAAAGGGGTAAAAATGCTGTTTACCCATACCCTGCCTGTGGGCATGCTCATCGGAACCAAAAAACCGGTGACGAAGCTCGCGGATCTCAAGGGAATGAAGATTGCAGTGGTGGGCGGAGCGACCACTGCCTCCCGTCTGAAGGCGCTGGGCGCGTCCATTGTGAATATTCCGGTCATTGATATTTATATGTCCCTTCAACAGGGCATCATCGACGGCAGTATGGTGGATTTTCAATTGCTGACCTCGCGCCGTTTTGGCGACATTTTGAAGCACGTCACAATGCTTCCCCTGAACGGCGGACAATTTTACTGCTGCATGAATCAGGAGCTTTACGACTCCATGCCCGCAGAGCTGCAAAAACTCATTGATGAGATGTCCGGCGAATACGCGGAAAAAAAGTTTACCGAGTTCTGGCTTCAGGATCAGTATTCGTCCATGAAAAAATGGAAGACGGAGATGGGCGGTACCCTGCATATACTTTCTGACGGCGATTACGCCCGGGCCAATGAAATGGTGAAGCCCGTGGAGGCAGAATGGATTGAACTGGTCAGTCAAAAGGGCTTGCCCGGAATGGAGATGCTGAAGCGCTTCCGGGAACTGGAGCAGCAGTATCATCCGCTGTGGAAGGATTCTGAAATGGCGCAGTATGTGGACTAGGG
>JAEXGX010000241.1 GCA_023450535.1 Pseudomonadota bacterium
CGCGTTTCGCCATGGCTTCACGCGAGGTGGGGCTTGCCACGGGCGAGCCGCCCACCACCAAGGGCTACACTCCTTCGGTCTTTGCCCAGCTTCCCCGTCTGCTGGAACGGGCCGGTAAAGTTGAGAAAGGGAGCATCACAGGTATTTATACCGTGTTGGTGGATGGCGATGACTTCAATGAACCCATTGCCGACGCGGTACGTTCCATTCTGGACGGGCATATTGTTCTGACTCGCCAGCTTGCCGACCAGGGGCATTTTCCGGCTATTGACGTGCTCCGTTCCATCAGCCGCCTGCGCAATGATATTTGCGAACGGGACGTGGTGGAGGCGGGCCGAGTGGTCACCTCGCTCATGGCTAATTACAAGTCGGCAGAAGACATGATTAATATCGGCGCCTACGCGCAGGGCTCCAACCCCGAGATCGATGCGGCCATTCGCATGCGCGATCCCATTAACGAGTACCTGCGGCAGGATGTGGAGGACAGAACGACGCTTATGGATTCCATGACAGGACTGCTTAACTTGGCCACACGGGCGAGAAGCTGATGAACGCGTTTGGTTCCTTCAATCTGGACGCGGCAGCACTTCTTTTCGTCGGAATCGTAGCTTTGGCGTATCATCTGTTCATCGCGCGCAAACGGACGAATTGCCCGCTGCATACTGTGCAGGGAGTGGCCAGTGCAGCCCGGAGGGAATGGGTGGCCAGCGTGGTGCGCGGCAAAGACGGGATACTGGGTGTGCAGACGCTGCGTAATTCTACCATGGTGGCGTCTTTCATGGCGTCCACGTCTTCCGTGCTGGCTTTGGGCGTGCTCTCGCTGGCGTCTTCGGCTGACGACCGGGCTGGAGCATGGCACTTGCTGCATGTGTTCGGAAGTTCCTCGCCGGATCTGCTGGTGCTCAAGGTGCTGGCGTTGTTGGTGACACTGTTTTTTGCTTTCTTCTGCTTTGCCTCATCCATACGCCTGTATGGTCATGTGAGTTTTATGATCGGGACATGCTCCGCCCCCGGTGAGGAAGATCGCAGAATACGTATTGCCGCTGCCTGTCTCGAACAGGCCGCACGGCAGTTCCATCTTGGCATGCGGGCTTTTTATTTTATGGTGCCGCTGGTACTCTGGCTGTTCGGGCCACTGTTTCTGGCGCTGGGCGCTGTGGGAATGCTGCTGGCCCTCTACCGGCTGGATCGCCTGCCTCCCGGCGCGGATCGAGGAAAACTGGAATTGCCCTGCCGCAAGGACCTCGACTGCCGGGGATAGTTTTTTCAGCGCAGTTTTTAGAGCGTTTCAATGTTGAAATGTTCTACGGAGTTGCCAGAATCGAGTGGAGTGCGCGACTCATATCTGCTCTTTTTATCCGTAAGGTGTGTCACGCCAACGGTTAAAGGTATTGCGACGTTACCAGTCTGCGTAGCCGCAATACTCTTGCGGTGTGCCACCCAACGGGCGCTCTGAAGGAGCGTGTCGGTTGCCCGGAGGGCATGCAGGCATGTCTTTGCTGCTTTGTCACCTTGGGAAGTGTTCCCTTGCCGGCTGCAATGATGTATACGGGCCGAAGTCGTGTATGCGGGGCCTCCCGCAATGCTATATCCAAAGCCAGGAGACGCCATGAAAGCTCTTTCCATGAATGATGTCGACCTCGCGGGCAAGCGCGTGGTCATGCGTCTGGATCTCAATGTACCCATGAAGAACGGGGTGATCAGCAACGACAAACGTATCCGCGCCGTATTGCCGACCATCCGTCTTGCTCTGGACAAGGGGGCCTCCGTCATCGCGCTGTCCCACTTGGGACGGCCTGTGGAAGGCGAATATGACGAAGCTTTTTCTCTGAAGCCGGTGGCCGCGCGTCTGGGTGAACTGCTCGGACTGCCCGTGCGCTTTGTTGCGGATCCCTTTGCTGGTCTGGATATCAGGCCGGGGGAAGTGGTCCTGTGTGAAAACGTGCGTTTTCTTAAGGGGGAGAAAAAGAATAACCCTGAACTGGCCGCGAAGCTCGCCGGTCTTGGCGATGTTTATGTCATGGATGCCTTTGGGGCGGCGCATCGCGCGCATGCTTCTACCGAAGCTGCGATCCGCGCGGCTAAAACAGCCGTGGCCGGGCCGCTCATGCTGGCGGAAATGGAAGCGGCCACGCAAGTGCTGGAGCACCCGAAACGCCCCCTGTACGCCATTGTGGGCGGGTCCAAGGTTTCCACCAAGCTCAGTGTGCTGGAAAATCTGATCAACACTGTGGACGGCCTTATTGTGGGCGGCGGAATTGCCAATACGTTTATGCTGGCGTCCGGGCTGAACATGGGCAAGTCTTTGGTGGAAGAAGAGCTTGTGCCCGAGGCCAAGCGCCTGATGGAACTGGCGACCTCGCGCGGGGTGAAACTGCCCCTGCCTGTGGACGTGGTCGTTGCTCCCGGTCTGGATCAACCGGAAAAGGCGGAAATAAAGGATGCCGGCGAGGTAGGGGCGGATGACTGCGTGCTGGACGTGGCAGAAGGCAGTGTGAAGAAATATGCGGCTCTGCTGGCCGACGCGGGTACTATTGTGTGGAACGGCCCGCTGGGCGCATTTGAGACTGAACCGTTTGACAGAGGAAGCCGTGAGCTGGCAAAGGCTCTGGCTTCTTCTTCCGCCTATACACTGGTGTGCGGCGGCGACGCCGTAGCTGCGGTGGAAAGCTTTGGCATGGGTGATAAGATGGGCTATCTGTCCACTGGCGGCGGAGCTTTTCTGGAAGTTCTGGAGGGCAAGGTCCTGCCTTCTGTGGCAGCCTTGGTCGACCGGGCCGGGGTCTGAAAACGCCGTGTTGTCTACTGCCGGGCAGTTGTAATTGCCTCAGCGTGAAACTTCTGTTTCGTGCATGTGCCACCTGCGGGTCGGATACGATTCCGAGCCGCAGGTGGCTTTTTTTATGAAAAATAGTCTCATGATGATTTTCAAAAAAAATATTGCTTCGTATAAAATAAAAGAGTCCACATTGGATCTCTTAAATTTCCAAGTTTTTTAAGGAGTTTACTATGATCATCGATTTCCGTCTCCGTCCCCCGTATAAAAGTTTTGTCAAGATGGGAGGACTTTTCGGCCCCGAAGGCAGTGTGAACTGTTATCCTTTGAATACGGATGATGCTTGGCCTGTGCCTTCCGCCACATCTCCCAGCATGGAAGATTTTTATAAAGAAATGGAAGAGGCTGGTATTACCAGGGGGTGCCTGCTCGGGCGCCGTTCTTCCACGGTTTGGAGCGGCGTGGACAGCGCTGATATCCATGAATTATGCACTCAATTCCCTGACAGATTCATCGGTTTTGGTGCCATCGACGCTTCTGAAGACATCATGGAATCCATTGCGCTGGTTGAGCAGGGCAAGAGAGACTACGGTTTCCGCGGTATGGTATGTGAGCCTGGCAACGCCAAACCCGCTTACTATGCTGATGACAAGAAACTCTATCCTTTCTACGCTCGCTGCGTTGAATTGAATATGATCATCGTCATCTCCATGAGCCAGTTCCTTGGTCCCAATATTTCCTATGCCGACCCTTCCAGGGTACAGAATATCTGCCGCGACTTCCCCAAGGGCAAGTTCGTCATTGCTCACGCTGGTTACCCCCATGCCATGGGCATGACCGCCGCTGCGATTGCCGAAAAGAATTTGTGGTTCATCCCCGACGTTTACTGGACCAATACAAAGACTCCCGGCCGTAATATCTGGACAGAGGCCGCCTGCTGGCTGCAGGGCCGCCGCATCCTCTTCGGAACGGCTTATCCTTTCCGCGGCATGCCACAGAGCGTGTATGAAATGAAGCAACTCGGCCTGCCTGAATCTTTCTATAATCGAATCATGTTCGAAAATGCTCTTGAACTTCTGGAAAAATAATCTTAACTGAGGGAGATTTACTCTCTCCCTCTTTTTTCAGGAGAAGTAATGCCCACCATATTTCGCATTATAAGCAAAACAAATACCGTAATTGGTGTTTTTGCATTTCTTACCATGTGTGCAGTTATACTGTTTCAGGTTATTGTAAGGTATTTTTTTAATAATGCACTTCCTTGGCCTGAAGAGCTTGGCCGTTATTTATTTATAATCTGTACATATTCAAGTATATGTCTTTGTGTAGAACAAAACAATCATCTACGTGTAGAAATACTGCCCGAGATGTTTCCTCACATAAAACATTATTTCGATATATTCTGTCTCATCTCATCCATCGTTTTTTACGGATTTGCCACTAAGCTCCTCTTGGAGATGTTTCTCAGAGTAAAGAAAATGGGCACGTTCGCTCTTACCTTACCTATCCCCATGTGGGTCATATGGGGATTCATTATTCTTTTCTGTCTATTTGCTCTGCTTTTGAGTCTGAAACTCTTTGCCGACAGCCTTTTGCATTCCGATAAATGAGGCACAGAACATGGAGATCATCTATCTTACTCTTGGACTTATGGCTGTTCTCTTGGCACTTAGCCTGCCCATCGGCATAGCTATTGGTCTCAGCGTCCTTTTCGGGCTCTGTATTGGCGATCTGAAACTGGCACTCTTTACACAAAGATTTTTCAATACGTTCGATTCTTTCCCCTTGATGGCCGTGCCCTTTTTTATCCTTGCGGGTGATATCATGTCCAACGGATCTTTAAGTGTGAATCTGCTTGCATGGTGCCGCTCTTTGGTGGGGCACAAGCGAGGCGGCATGGCCCATATTTCGACCATTACCTGCTTGTTTTACGGTGCGCTCTGCGGTTCTGCGGTAGCTACGGTGGCCGCCGTAGGCGGCACCATGATTCCCGCCATGAAGGAAGATCGTTATCCCCTCGGCTTCTCCTGCGGCCTCAATGCCACAGCAGGCTGCCTTGGTGTCATGATTCCACCTTCCATTCCGCTTATTCTCTATGGTGCCTTCGGCTCCGTTTCTATCAGTGATTTGTTCATCGCCGGTATTATTCCCGGTATACTCATCGCCGGATGCCTTATCCTCGTCTCACACTATCTGGTGTCCAAAAACAATTGGGGCTCCCTACGTCCTAAAGCCAGCAGAGAAGAAAAGTATCAGGCTCTGAAAAAGGCACTCCCTGCCCTTGGTGTTCCCGTTATTATTCTTGGCGGCATCTACAGCGGCATCATCTCCCCTACAGAAGCCGGTGTTGTTGCTGTAGCCTATTCGCTCCTCATAGAATTTTTTGTGTCAAAGGAACTCACTCTGAAAAAATTGGTCGCCATCACTAAAAAATCTATGCTCTCTTTAGGCATGATGTTCCTCATCATCATTACTGCTAACGGGCTAGGTACACTGTTCCTATACTATGACGTTCATATTGCACTACAGAAATTTATTTTATCAATTACAGAAAGTGCAAATATTTTTTTATTTTTGATGTTTATTATATATCTCGTCATTGGAACATTTATGGAAGCAGGTGTTGCTATTATTCTGTTGGCTCCCATTCTTGTGCCTATCTGTCAGAAGTATGGTATTGATCCCGTGCATTTTGGTATTTTTACGCTGGTCTCGTTGTGCATAGGATTCTGTACACCGCCTGTGGGCACGAATCTGTTTGTTACATGTACCATTGGTAATATCAGCATCATTCGGCTCACCAAGGCCGTTATGCCTTTTCTCGCAGCCATGCTCGTAGGCTGTCTGCTTGTCGCGTATGTTCCGGCCATAAGTCTGTGTTTGCTGTAATTTTCCTATAACCTCCCTTTAAAGGAGACCTCTATGTACAGAATGACCACCTTATTCATGAGTACGTTACTCTTTCTTGCTTTCACAGCTACCGGAACAATGGCAGAGGCCAAGAATCTTCGCATGTCCATGCTTGCTCCAGAAACTAATGTGGAGACTCAGCTCGTCAGAAAAATCTTCATCCCTTATATAGAAGAAAAGAGTGGCGGCCGATATAAGATCAATTTTTATCCCGGTTCGACTCTCGGCAACACCGAGACGGTTGTTCAGGGCGTCGTTATGGGGACCATCGATATAGCTCTGGATACCGCAGGTAATTTCGACCAGTTTTGTCCATCGCTGGCGCTGCTCGACCTGCCTTATCTGTTCAAGCGCGAAGATGTGGCCAAGTTGAACGCCTCTCCTGTAGGCCAGCAACTGAGAGAGGCTGGCAAAAAGACAGGTCTTTATATCATTGACCTGAATTGCTGGTTTCCGCGTAACCTCATCTCCCGTATTCCTTTGAGAACTTTCCAGGAGCTTCAGGGGGTCAAAAACCGTACTACGGGTTCAAAGTGGCAGATGATGGGAATCGCCGCCATGGGCATGAAGCCTGTGCCTACCCCAGCTGCTGAAATGCTGACTGCCATTCAGCAAGGTATGGTTGACAGTATGGATATCAATCTTCCTGCTATGATTGGCTACCGCGTCGTTGACGTTGCCAAGCATATCACTATCACCAATCAGGCCCAGATGATGGGAGCCTTTGTGTGCTCGCAGGAATTTTGGGCTGACCTATCGGATGAAGATAAAAAACTTTTTACCCAAGCTGCTCAAGCTTGGAGCAAGGCCCTTGATGACGCTGTTGCCAACCAGTCCAACGAGCTTATCGAGCAAAGCGAGAAAGCAGGGTGCAAAATCCATTTCCTCAGTGACGAAGACACTGCAAAGCTGAAGGCTCAGACTGAGGCAAATTTTGCTAAGACTCTCAGCAAGGAAGAAAACGAACTGTTAAACAAGATTCGTGCTGCTGTGAAGTAATTTTCACCGTGTTTCCTGTATCGTTTATTATTTCTGGAAAAAGGATTATGCTGAAAACATAATCCTTTTTCTGTTAGACCATTCAACATCGAAATCGGGCATATTGAGACATTATGTTTTGGCCCACAGGTTTAACGCCTCTGCCGGAGTCCTGTTCTGCTGTCCATGCCTGTACGCTCTGTGGGCTACAGGCACACCCCTTCGGGTGGCACGCTGCAAGTGAATTGCGGTTACTCCGGAATGGTGGGGCGTCGCGTGGAGTCTCGCCTTACTCGACTCCATGAGCAATTTTAAAGTGAAATTGCCCCAGTATTATACAAAGGAAGGACTCTATGCCAGATGCTCAAGAATCTTTTCCATTTCTTGCACTTCCTTGCTATGTAGAAAATCTTTCACGCTGCTGGGAGAAAGTGCTTCATCTCGGGGAGAAAGTCACGTATAAGAAAGGGGATTTTTTCTCTCTGGGGCAGACAAAAAATCATTTTGCGTATATCCGTTCAGGGAAAACCTGCAGTTATGTCAAGGAGATTGTTGGCAAGAAGGATGAGATACGATTTTTCATCAGTGAAGGTTGTCTGGTTAAAGACACATTCGTTTCCGGTGGTTTCGGTGAATTCCACACATACCACAAGTGTCTTACCGATGTTGTTATGTATGAATTCAACCGTAACCTCATCGAAGAAAAGGCTTTTTTGGAAGGGCATCAGGATCTGATCCAGAACTATATTTACTCTATTTCTGCCAAAAGCATTTCATGTCAGTTTTTTTCAAGCCTACTCAAGCAAAGCTCCAACTCTCAAAAACTTGCCGTCTACCTTTACGGTTTCTATCTGCTAAACGGAAAAAAACTCTGCTTCCAGCCTCAGCTCACACAACGTCAGCTTAGCGAACTCCTGGGGCTTAGTCCCCTCACTGTGAATAGAATTATTGGTAAGTGGAAAAGTAGGAAGCTTATTGCTTGCTATATCAAAAATAGGCTTGAGATACTTGATATTGAAAAAATTAAGGCGTTGCGGACAGATGAAAGCATGGCGTAAGTTCTGTTGGAACTCTCTTGTGGCGTTTGAGTGTGGAAGACAGCGGCTATAAGGTTTGACGTTTTTTTCCTTAGTAGCGAAGAACATTCAGCGGAGAGCGGAGTTTTGAAATTGCTATATTTTTGAGTACCAAATGGTACTGTGTGCAAATGGCACGAACAAGAAAGCTATACGAAGTGGAAAAGGCAGCGTGGTCGCTGACATGGGCTTTACCAGGAGGATGCCGGGTTGCAACCGAGCATGGCAGCGACCACGCAAGAAAAAAGGCTTTTTAGTCCTTGGCCTGGGGCCACATAAGAAATGCTCTTCGGCCAAAAGTCTTGGACCTTGCAGGGCGCACAGAACTTAGTCCGCCTTGCCCATCCACTTCATCTTGATGGCCTTTTCCGTACCGTCGGCACGAATGGCCGCAAGCCCCTTGTTGATGTCGTCCTTCAACTGGGTATCCTGCATACGGAATACAAATCCCGCGTCCTCACCTTCAGTGGTGATGAAGGCCAGCTTCATGAGATCGGTGTAGCCTTCCTTGCGGTTGGCATAATAGGCTGCTACCGGGTCATCGCACATCACGGCGTCAATGCGGCCGACCTTCAGGTCTTCAAACGCCAGACCGACATCGTCGTAAGCCGCGATATTTTCGGAGGGCAGGGTCTTTTGCAGCACGACATGGCCGGTGGTGCCGATCTGCGCGCCCACGCGCTTACCCTTGAGCCCGTCCATGTCGGCAATGGCAGACGCAGTGGGGACTACGCAGGCCTGCTTGAAGGAGTAAAAGGGATCAGAGAAAAGGTACTTCTTTTTGCGGGCGTCGGTAATCGTCACGCACGAGGCGATGATATCACTATTGCCGGATTCGAGCAGAGAGAAGATCCCGTCCCAGGAGGTATTGACAAGTTTGACATCATACCCGGCCGCCTTGGCAGCGGCAGAAACCACATCCATTTCATAGCCGATGACGTTCTTGTTTTCGTCCACCATGGTCATAGGGGGCCATAGGCTGGTGGCGACCACGAGCGTTTTTTCTGCGGCGGAAGCAAGGGAAGGGGCAACAAGCGCAGCGATAAGAGCCAGCGCGGAAGCAAAGCGTTTCATAGTGGCAGAACTCTTGATTGCGGAAAGGTGAAGCCGTACAGAACGGCATGGTAGCACCCGGGCTTCGAAAAAGGCCGGGCGGATTGTCGGGGATTACGCAATACCCGTTTTACTTGCCCATCTTCCACTGCTGAAGCAGCGCTTTTTCCGTACCGTTGGCGCGAATGCGGGCCAGGGCCTCATTGAATTGCTGAACCTGTTCAGTATCACCCTTGCGGAATGCGAAGCCGACGCTTTCACCTTCTTCAGTAAGAAAAGCGAGTTTCAACGTGTCGGCGTAATCGGCGTCATGGTTGGCGTAGTAGGCAGCCACCGGATCATCACACACTACGGCGTCAATATTGCCGTTCTTCATGTCCTGGAAGGCCAGACCCACGTCGTCGTAATTGCGGAGCTGAGCCTTGGGGGCCAGCTTCTTTACCGCAAAGGAGCCGGTGGTGCCGAGCTGAGCGCCGACTTTTTTGCCCGCGAGATCATCCATGGAGGCAATGGCGGAACCGGAAGGCACCACGCAGGCCTGCTTCAGGGTGTAGACGGGGTCAGAGAAAAGCACAGCCTTCTGCCGCTCGGGCGTAATGGTCATGCAGGCGGCGATGAGGTCGCAGTTGCCGTTGGCCACATCGCTGATGAGGCCGTCAAATTCAGCGTTCTTGATAGTGACGTCATAGCCTGCTTCTTTGGCCACAGCGCGCACCAGATCCATTTCATAGCCCGTGATTTTTTTGTCCTTGTCCACGAACTGCATGGGCGGGAAGGTGGCGTTGGTGCCGACAACCAGCGTTTTACCAGCAGCCTGGGCGGACGGAGCCGACGGAACAAGAAGCGCGGCAGTCAGCGCCAGCGCCATAAAAATGCCTTTCATGAGCGTTCCCTCTCGTTGAATGTGGAAGAAAAAATGAGCTTATAAACCCGCGCATGGCGCTGTCAAGCGCATAG
>JAEXGX010000265.1 GCA_023450535.1 Pseudomonadota bacterium
CCCGAAAAGCGCGTGAGAGCGTGCAGAGAAAGCGCCCGATGTCGGGAGGCGGTCTGCCAGGCAAACTTTCAGACTGCTCGTCGAAAATCCCTGAAGAATGCGAACTCTTCCTTGTCGAGGGAGACTCTGCAGGCGGTTCCGCCAAGCAGGGCCGCAACCCCAAGACGCAGGCCATTCTGCCGCTGCGCGGCAAGATCCTGAACGTGGAGCGCACCCGTTTTGACCGCATGCTGGCCAGCCAGGAAATCAAGAACATGATTACGGCTATGGGCATGGGTGTGGGGGAAGACGTGGATTACGAAAAGCTTCGTTACCACAAGATCATCATCATGACTGACGCAGACGTGGACGGAGCGCATATTCGTACCCTGATGCTGACGTTCTTCTTCCGCCATTATCCTGATCTCATCCAGCGCGGGCATCTGTTCATTGCCCAGCCTCCGCTTTTCGGCATCAAGAAAGGGAGCAAGATTCTCCGCTTCCTCAAAGATGAACGGGCACTGGAAGAGTTTCTTCAGCAGCGCCTGGCCACCGGCGTTAAGGCGAGCAATGCAGCCGGACGGGAATTCGCAAGTGAAGAGTTCATCGCCATACTCAATACAGTGGACGAGCTTCAGAGCCGTATCCAGGACGCGGAGAATGCTTCTGTTTCCCGCGTACTGTTTCTTGCCTTGCTGGAATTCGACGGTCCCCTTCCTCATATAGAAAATCCTGTGGAGCCAGAGGGCTTTCGCGAATGGATGGCAGAGCGGGAATACAGCGTGAAGCTGGAGAGTGAATCCAACGACGATGGAGAGCGCTATTTCCTGCTTTTTGAAAATTCGGGCGGACACCGCACTCGTCTGCCGCTGGAATTCTTTGCCGGGCGTATCTACCGGGGAGGAAGGCAGGCGCTGGACAAGCTGAATGCCCAGTGCGGCGAGTTTCCGATTACCCTCAACTCCGGAGAAAACACCGTACAGGTGACAGATTTCTTCACTCTGCAAGAGAAAGCCTATGAACTCGCGCGCCGGGGCTATGATATCCAGCGCTACAAGGGGTTGGGCGAAATGAATGCCAACGATCTGGCGCTGACGACCATGGAACCTGGTAAGCGTACCCTGCTTCAGGTATCCATTGAGGATGCACAGTCCGCTTCCGAAGCCATTGAGGAACTGATGGGCGACCGCGTTGAGGCCCGGCGCGAATACATCATCCGCAATGCGCTGGATATGGAAGATCTGGATATTTGATATAAACCCCGCAAAGCGGGGTTTGCGAAGCTGCTGAAAAAGCCTTTGCGGGGGGGCTTCGCCCCCTCCAGCTCCCCTCAGCAGGGTGTAGTACGCCCTGCATCCCCAATTATGACACGATGTTATAATTATAAAGGGGCTGGGGGAGATTATCTGCCCCGGCAGGGTACGGGGCAGAGCCCCCGGTTTAGCAACATTCTGACAAACACCGCTTTACGGAATTTGTGCCACCATCAGCGGCAGACTTTGCGGTGACAGCCCTTTCTCCCCACCTTTTTCGGCCTTGCGCCGGACTTTGTAAAGGAACAGCACAGTGGAAGAACTGGAACAATATACTCCAATAGATATTGAAAAAGACCTGCGCCAGTCCTATCTGGCGTATTCCCTCAGCGTCATTATCGGCCGTGCCATTCCGGATGCGCGCGATGGCCTCAAACCCGTGCACCGGCGCATTCTGTTCGCGCAGTCGCAGATGGCGAACACCTACACCCGCCCGCACAAAAAGTGCGCCCGCGTGGTCGGTGACGTTATCGGCAAATACCATCCCCACGGCGACAGCGCAGTATACGACGCTCTGGTGCGCATGGCGCAGGATTTTTCCATGCGCGGCCCGCTGGAAGACGGACAGGGGAACTTCGGCTCCATTGAAGGCGACAGCGCAGCGGCCATGCGATATACGGAAGTGCGCATGTCTCGTCTGGCTTCCGAATTCCTGAATGATATCGACAAGAAAACCGTGGATTTCCGCCCGAACTACGACGGATCGGAGCAGGAACCGGAGGTGCTTCCCACAAAGGTGCCGAACCTGCTGCTCAATGGTTCGTCGGGTATTGCTGTGGGGATGGCTACCAATATTCCTCCGCACAACCTCGGGGAACTTTGTGACGCGCTCATCCGACTTATTGAGGAGCCGGACTGCACGGTGGAAGACCTCATTGATCTGGTGCACGGGCCGGACTTCCCCACAGCCGGTTTTGTTTATGCCGGGCAAGGTCTGCTTGATGCCTACCGTACCGGGCGCGGCATTGTGAAGATGCGCGGCAAGGTGGAGGTGGAAGAGCGCAAAAAGGGCCAGCAATCCGTAGTGATTCGGGAAATTCCCTATGGTCTGAACCTTGCCGCTCTGGTGACCAAAATCGCCGAGCTGGTCAACGATCACAAAATCGACGGCGTGTCTGATCTGCGCAACGAATCCAACCGCAACGGCATCCGTGTGGTGCTGGATCTCAAACGCGGCACCATCCCCGAGGTGGTCATCAATTCGCTGTACAAATATACCCCTCTGGAAAGTTCTTACGGTATCAACATGCTGGCAGTGGTGAACAACAAGCCCCAGCTGCTGAACCTGAAAAGCGCGCTGACCTGTTTTCTCGATCACCGGCGCGAGGTGGTTATCCGCCGTACGCGTTTTGATCTCGACAAGGCCAAGGCGCGCGCGCATATCGTGGAAGGTTTGCTCAAGGCCCTGGACGTCATCGATGAAATCGTAGCACTGATCAAGGCATCTCCCACGCCTCTGGACGCCCGCAACGGGTTGATGGAGCGTTTCGGTTTTTCAGAAGTCCAAGCCCAGAGTATTCTGGACATGCGCCTGCAACGCCTCACCGGCTTGGAACGCGACAAGCTTCAGGATGAATACGCGGAACTTCAGCGCCTTATCGCCTATCTTACGTCCATTCTGGAAGATTCCTCCGTTTTACGCGGCGTACTGCGCGATGAAACCAATGAAATCAAGGCTACCTATGCTTCTCCCCGCCGCACGGAAGTACTCATGGATGAACTGGGCGGCATTGATATTGAAGACCTCATTCCGGACGAGGACGTCGTCATCACCCTGTCACGGCGCGGCTATATCAAACGCACCATGTTGGCGACCTACCAGCAGCAGAAGCGCGGCGGCAAGGGAATTGCCGGTCTGCACACCGGGGATGACGATTTCGTGCAGGACTTCCTGACTACCACGAATCACCAGTTCCTTTTGTTGTTCACCAACAAGGGCCGCATGCATCAGCTCAAGGTACACCAGGTGCCGGAGGGAAGCCGTACCGCCAAGGGTGTGCATATTGCCAACCTGCTTCCTCTGGAAAAGGACGAATGGGTTGCCAACGTGCTGACCGTTCGGGAATTTGCGGAAAACCGCTATTTCCTGTTCACCACCAAGCGTGGCATGGTCAAGCGTTCCAGCGCATCCCTGTACGCCCGGTGCCGCAAGAGCGGGCTTATTGCCCTCAGCATGCGTGAAGACGATGAACTCATCGCCGTGCGGGAAATCAATGAAGATGAACATATTGTACTCGCTACGGCCAACGGCATGGCAATCCGCTTCTCCGCCACGGATGTGCGTCCCATGGGACGCAGTGCGGCCGGGGTTAAAGGCGTGGGGTTGCGCCGGGGGGACACCGTGGTTTCCAGCCTGACCCTGCGGCCGGAGGATCAATCTACGGAAATCATGGCCGTGTCCGCCTTGGGATACGGCAAGCGCACCCGCGTGGATCTGTACCGGATCCAGAGCCGCGGCGGAATCGGTCTGATCAACTTCAAGGCATCGCCCAAGACCGGCGGCGTTATCGGAGCTATGCCGGTTACGGATGCGGATTCCCTTATCCTGCTGACGTCCACTAACAAGATCATCCGCCTAAGTGTGGATGAAGTGCGCTCGGTGGGGCGTGCGACCATGGGCGTGCGGCTGGTGCGGCTTGATGACGGAGCGACGGTGGTGGGTTTTGATACCGTAGCTGACAATACCGGTATGGAAGAGACGGAGAACGCTCCTGACGCTTCCGGGTCTGTCGTCCCGGGAACGGAAGAGTAGGTCATGCCCGGTCGTTTTGGGCTGCGCCTGTTGTGCCGTCTGCTCTTTGTACCGCTCTTTCTTGGCTGCCTTGCGGCGTGCGACCGGGCCTATCCGTCGAACGACCTTGAGGCGGCCAGAGAGGCGGCAGAAGAGCTGGATTGGGCGCAGAGCGCCCGTCTGCTCCAGCGTTATCTGCGCGATGAAATGGATGAAACCCGGCGCTGGGAGGCATGGAAGCTGCTTGCCCTGTCCCATGAACGTATGGGCGAACGGAACTGGCTGGTAGAAACGCTGGAGAACATGCGCCACGAGTATGAAAATCGCCCTGAGCAAATGAAATGGGTGCTGCATGAATTAGGCACGACGTATGAATCCATGCGCTTATGGGACGAGGCTTCAGAAACATGGCTTCAGTTGCTGGATGTGGCGGAGCTTTCCGACCGTGACGCCGCCCGCTTGTATGAGCACATGGGTTTGTATTATCAGCGCGGGCAAAAATTCGATCTGGCCGAGGATATGTTCGGTATGGGGCTGGAGCATGCGGACACGGTGGCGTTCAAGGCTTCATTCCGCTATCAGATTGCCTATACCTATTATCTGCAGGATAAGAGAGATGAAGCTCTCGCCATGCTGGATGAAATGCTGGCCGTGCCGGAACTGGCGGAACGCCTGAAGGACGGCAGACAGGAAGGCGTGGGAACTGTGCAGACGGATGTTGTGCAGGAGACAGAATTGCTTGGCCTGGCGCTGCTGCTCAAGGGGGATATCCTGGAAACGCAGGAAAAAAAGGACGAGGCTCTTGCCTGTTTTGACCTTGCAAAAGCCTGGCATCCCAACCCTGAAGTCGTGCAGAAGCGCGAGGAGCTGTTGCTTAAGAAAAAAAAGATTACGCCGGTTATTCAGGGAAAGTAAAGTGTTTCAGAATCCGAGGGTGACGGACGTGCCCTCAGCTGCAAAGAGGCTGGGGGAAACAGAGGGCAACGCGGGCGCAGTACGCTCTGCACCTCAAATCAGTATATTATTATGGGGGGCCGGGGAGCTTATCTCCCCCTGCGGGGTACGGGGCGCCTTTAGCCGTAGAAGCGAAGCTTCGTACGGAGAATGAGAGCAGAGATAAGCCTTGGTTTATCAGCAGTCTGAAGCCCGTATATGCGGGCTTTATGAGGCTAACGGATAAAGGAGGCAGAGATATTATTCCTCCGAAAAAATAAGTTCTATTTTTGCGCCAGAGGCAGGGGGCGATCATAAAAAATGCCTGTCTCTGTTACGCGTGCGACAACGGCATGGACTTCTACTCCCTGTGCGACGGCATCATAAAAGGCTGTCGCGTAGGCGGAGTCAATATAGTCGGCCGGGCCGAAGCAAGAACCGTCCGGACGCTGAACCAGATAGAACATGGTTGCGCGGGAGCCCTCCCGCACCAGCCTGATCAGAGTGCTCAGATGTTTGGCTCCCCGGGCGGTGACAGCGTCGGGAAAGGCCGCGACCCCGTCTTCAACCAGGGTGACGTTTTTGCACTCCACCCAGAGCGGAGGAAGTAATGCGTCCGAACAGGTTAACAACCCGTCCAGACGGCTTTCTCCGCAGACGGCCTCGCGTTTCAGCCAGTCGTAGCCCTCTGTCCAGGGCAGGAGGTTCGCCGCGAACGCGGCTTCAAGAAAACGATTGGGCACGGACGTGTTGACCCCTGCCCAGAAGAAGGAACCGGGCATAGCGCCGGGCTGCCCGACAGCTTCGACTGTCCAGGCCAGTTTGCGCTTGGGATTGACCGCAGGGGACAGTAATACGGGCGCGCCGGGTCGCAGCATGCCCAGCATGGAACCAGTGTTGTTGGTGTGGGCTGTGACGATTTCACCGTCCAGTTCTGCGATAACGAAGAAGCGTTTCTCCCTGCGGAGAAAACGGGCGGCACGGCAACCGGGAGGAAAAGGCAGAAGGGGGGTCAATTTACACTCCTTGGGGAAACTGCTACCGTCACACAGGCAGCGGTGTGACGACGCCAGCATGGAACAAGATTGATGCAGAGGCAAGATCCGCTTTTTGTTCCGGTATGAGGCCGGAACCCACAGGAAGTGAACGAGGAAGTTATGAGATTTTCACAGCGCATGAACCTGTTCAAACCTTCCGCGACTCTGGCCCTGAACGACAGAGTGCTTGAACTGCGTTCTCGGGGAGTGGAGATTGCCAATCTTGTGGTCGGCGATCCCGATTTCAATACGCCGGATTATATCAAAGATGCCGCAAAGCGGGCGCTGGACGAAAACCGTACGCACTATACACCTGTTCCCGGCTACAAAGAACTGCGCGTGGCAGTGCTCAGATATTTTACACGTGTATACGGGCTGGAAGCCGAAATCGAGAATGTTGCCGTCAGCACCGGAGGCAAGCAGGCCTTGTTTAATGTGCTGATGTGCGTCGTCGACCCTGGGGACGAGGTGATTATTCCTGTTCCTTACTGGACGAGTTATCCTGATATGGCGGCTCTGGCCGGAGCCGTGCCTGTATTTGCCCCTTCGCCCGCGTCGCGCGGCTTCCGCATCACGCCGGAAGATCTGGAAAAGGCCCGGACGCCCAAAAGCCGGGCGCTGATGCTCAACTCTCCATCCAACCCCACGGGCGTGACCTATACTATTGAAGAGATGGAAGCCATTCTTGAGTGGGCGGCGCGGCACGATATTTTTGTTATTTCCGATGAGGTATACGATCAATTGGTATATCCCCCTGCGGAACGGGCCAGTGCCTGCCTCTGGTGGAAAAAACACCCTGAAAGCGTGGCTGTGGTCAACGCGCTGTCCAAAAGCTTTGCCATGACGGGTTGGCGTATGGGCTATACACTGGCTCACGCGGATTTGATCAAACAGTGCATGAAAGTACAGAGCCAGGTGACGTCCAACCCCTGTTCCATTACCCAGGCTGCGTCTGCGGCGGCGTTGGAAGGGTGTTTCGACGAAATGGTGGCCATGCATGAGACCTTTATGCGCCGCAGAGATATGGCCTATGCGGAAATTTCCTCTTGGGAGGGCGTGATTTGCCCTCGCCCCGAGGGGGCATTTTATCTTTTCCCCGATGTGAGTGCCCTGTACAATGCAAAAGTGCCTGATGACGCTGCCTTTTGCCGTTACCTGCTGGACGAAGCCCGCGTGGCGTTGATGCCCGGGTCTGCTTTCGGCGACCCGCGTTGCGTGCGCTTCTCCTACTCTGTGGCGGATGAAGTGCTCGAATCCGCCCTTCATCGTGTTAAAAAGGCTCTGTATGCCTGATGGAGGTTCTCCATGTCTGAAGAGCGCGCCATTCTAGACTATTCCCATGCCTTTCCTTCCTTGTCCGAGACAGAGTTCCGGACTGATCTGCACGGGACGAGGGCGGCACAGCTTGCTGCCCGCCTGGTAAAGGAAGCCGATTATCTGCCGTTTCTTGCCATGCCGTATGCCTGGGATTTGAGCCTTAAATTGCAGGGACACACGGAATTTCTTCGCAGTTTTAAGCATATGCTGCTTCTTGGCATCGGGGGCTCAGCCCTGGGTGCGCGGGCGTTGCAAAAGGCCTTTGCTCCCGCTCAGGACAGGCCCGGATACGACGGCCCGTGGCTGTGGATTGCCGACAATCTGGATGAAGCGGCCTTTTCGGCCATGCTGGACAAACTTCCTGCGGAAGAGACTCTGGTGGTTGTGGTCAGCAAGTCCGGCGGTACGCTGGAAACGGCGGCCCAGTATCTGGCCATGTTGCCCTGGTTGAAAAAGCGTCTTCCCGCTACCTGGCAGGAACATCTGTTCATGGTGACCGATGCGCAAAAGGGGTTTTTGCGCGATGAAACAGACGCAGGATTCCTGCGTTCCCTGCCTGTGCCTGAACATCTGGGTGGCCGTTACTCCGTGTTGTCCGCTGTGGGGC
>JAEXGX010000300.1 GCA_023450535.1 Pseudomonadota bacterium
CTGTAAAAAGGTCGCCGTGGTCGGCGGCGGCGTGGCGGGCATGAATGCCGCTCTCAGCTGCGCCGACCGGGGGCATTCCGTGGTTCTCTATGAAAAAACCAGCCGACTCGGCGGGCAGGCCCTGCTCTCCGACTCCATGTGGTTCAAGAAAGAAATGAAGCTGTACCACGAATATCTGGCACGCCAGGTCGCAAAGCACAGCAGCATCACTGTGATCTACAACACGGCGGCAACTCCCGAACTTATCGGACAGAACGATTTTGACGCGGTTATTGTGGCCGTGGGTGCGGAGCAGATCGTCCCGCCCATCCCCGGTGTGGAAAAGGCGCTCATGTCCTTTGATGTGTTGAACGGACATGACCAGAATATCGGAAAACGGGTCGTGATCATCGGCGGCGGCGCTATCGGCGTGGAACTGGGCATCCACCTCGGCGGCCTGAACCGGGAATGCGTCATCGTGGAAATGGGCGAATATATTGCCGCCAAAGCCCAGCTCACGGAACGCACCGACTACCTGACCAACCTGGAAAAATTCGGCGTGAAAACCATGGTCAGCACCACCTGCACCGCAATCACGGACAAGGGTGTATCTGTCGAACATGCTGGCGGCAGGCAGTTCCTTGAGGCCGATACCGTAATCATCGCCGCGGGCACCAAAGCGCTGGCAAAGGAACGCGACCTGTTCATCGACTCCGCCTTTGATGTGATCAGCGTGGGCGACTGCGTCAACGCCTCCAGCATCGTCCATGCCACGCATACCGGCTTCGACGCCGGATTGACCCTCTAGCTCAAACTATTAATCGGGGCTCCGCCCCGTGCCCCGCCGGGGGAGATAATCTCCCCCGCACCCCCATAATTATTACATAGTGTCATAATTGGGGGTGCAGGGCGTACTACGCCCTGCCGAGGGGAGTTTGAGGGGGCGAGAAGCCCCCTCAAGAACTTCTTCAACAGCCTCCGAGGGGGGAGAGCCCCTCCTTAAACCAAGGAGAATAATCATATGAAACCCAGCTACAAAGAAAAATATCCCCATCTGTTTGAACCGATGTATGTCGGCAAGAACAAGGTTCGTTTCAACAACCGCGTCCGAGTGGCCCCTATAGGTACCGGGGCCACGGGCGGCGGCGAAGACAGCGACGGCCGTATCAATACCTTCGGCATTGATTTCTGGATGAGGTTCATCCGGGGCGGTTTCTCTTCCGTGGCCCTGCCCATGGAAGTGCCCATTGACGGCAGCCACGAACACTGTTTCAACCTGAACCCCAAGACCTGCAACCAGATGAATTTCCAGCGCTTCCAGCGCGCCGTGCACGCCTTCAACGGCAGAACGTTCGCGGAATTCATCCACGGCGGCCCCTATATGCGCGCGGGCTTCAAAAAAATCTCCGCCGATGACGAGCCCCATCTCGGTTCCAGGGCTGCTACAAGAGAAGACATGGAAGAAGTGGCCGCCTTGTTCGGCGAGTACGCCCACTGGGCACAGATCGCCAATTTTGACGGTCTGATGCTGCACTTTGCCCACGGCTGGCTGATCAACTACTTCCTCTCCCCGCTCACCAACCATCGCACGGACGAGTTCGGCGGTTCCGTTGAAAACCGCTGCCGCTTCCCGCTGATGATCCTCAAGGAAATACGCAGAACCGTGGGCGACAGCCTGCTCATCGAGCTGCGCCTGAACGGTACAGACGGCGTGGAGGGCGGCATCACCCCGGAAGAAGCTGCCGAACAGGTGGGGATCTTCGAGCCCTACGTGGACATGGTGCACATCACCTGCGGCCACCGCATCGACGCCCTGACCCGGCCCAAGATGCACCCCACCGGCTTTGATCCCGTGGCGCACAACGCCCGGGCCAGTGAAATCGTGAAAAAGTCCGGCATAACTATCCCGATCGGCGTGGTCGGCGGCATTTACAACCCCGAAATTGCGGAAGAAGTGCTGGCCAAAGGGCAGGCAGACTACGTGCTCATGGGCCGCTCGGCCATGGCTGATCCCGAAATCATTAAAAAGGCCAAGGAGGGCCGGGAAGACGACATCCGCCCCTGCCTGCGCTGCGACTACTGCCTTGACCACGGCCGCCGCGTCGCCCTTTCCAAAGATCTGCACCTGCTCACCTACCCCAGCTACGACCGCACCTGCATGGTCAACCCCCTGCAATTCCAGAGCGCTCAGAAACTGCGCATCCCCCCGGCGGAACGCTGCAAAAAGGTCGCCATCATCGGCGGCGGGGTCGCGGGCATGAATGCAGCTCTGAGCTGCGCCGACCGGGGGCATACCGTGGTTCTCTATGAAAAGACGGGCAAACTCGGCGGGCAGGCCCTGCTCTCCGACCCCATGTGGTTCAAGAAGGAAATGAAACTGTACCGCGAATATCTGGAGCGCCAGGTCAAAAAACGCCCGGCCATAACCGTGGTCTACAATACAGCGGTCACTCGTAAAGTTATCGAAGAAAACGACTTTGACGCCGTTATTGTGGCTGTGGGCGCGGAACAGATTGTCCCGCCCATCCCCGGCGTGGAAAAGGCGCTTCTGTCCTTTGATGTCTTGAGCGGACATGAACAGAATATTGGAAAAAAGGTCGTCATCATCGGCGGCGGTGCCATTGGCGTGGAGCTGGCCATTCATCTGAACGACCTCGGCCATGAATCCATCATTGTGGAAATGGCCGAAAACCTCGCCGCCAAGACGGAACTCACCGAGCGCACGGCCTATATGATCCACCTTGAGAAAAACAAGGTGAAGACCTTGGTGAGCACCACCTGTACAGAGATTACGGACAAGGGCGTACACGTGGAAAACGTCGACGGCAGACAATTCCTCGAGGCCGACACCGTGATCATCGCCGTGGGCACCAGGGCGCTGGTGAAAGAGCGCGATCAATTCATTGATACCGCGTTCGACGTGATCAACGTGGGGGACTGCGTCAACGCCTCCAGCATCGTCCACGCCGTACACAGCGGCTTCGACGCCGGGCTGACCCTGTAGTCCAGGACTATTCTTGGAGGGGCGCTGCCCCTCCAAACCTCCCCGCAAGGGCCGAGTCGGCCTGACAGGGCTTGAAGTCCCTTGCCCTCCCTTTCCACGCGAGCGCGGTCCGGATAGACATTTCATTCATCCGTAATAACTTGTTTTGTATTAGTCGAGCCAGGCGAGACTCCGGCTTCAGGCGTGAAACCTACGGGGCAGAATAGAGGGACTGGCTGTAGATATTTTCAATAGCAAAACGCTCTAGGAGGCAGTTGCTCTACCCGATGAAAAATTTTTCAGGGAATAAAGGCCTTCCCACAAAAAACTAATCATCTTCTTTTTTACCCGAACGGCTTTTTGCCGCCGTGCAGTCAGCGCTCAAGCCGGGGGAAGTAATGGCAGCTTCCTTACCGTAAGAACCGAGGCCGGGCACACGCAAGGCCCCCACCGGAGTTCCCGCCAAGGGCGTCCATGCCAGACGCAGCCCATACACTGAGCCCAAAGGCAATGGACACAACAGACTGCGGGAATTGCACCCAGGAAAAGGCGAAGCCCCCCCCACAGTCTGCCCAGACGTTTTTTTCCTTGTGAGCATAAAAGGAAGCCCGCACGCACTACGCAGTGTCACATGGCACTGCGGCATGACCTTGCGTGCTGTCAGCCACAGTTCCCAGGGCCAGACCCCGCGCCTCTTCCTCTCCCGTCTCCAGTTCGCCGGAAACAGGGGGTTGCCGCTCATCAAGATGACGCCATGCGATGCAACACGGACGGCCTCCTCAATAACAGCGCGCAATGTATCCTTGGCTGCCTTCCCCCCTGCGTCCCCAGGCGGCGCGACAGGTGGCACAACGACTGCCATATCGGGCAGTACCGCATAATCAAAAGAGTCGTCATCAAAAGGCAGAAGATCGGGTTGTCCGAGGAAATACTCCACCACCTGTCCGCTGCTTTCCCGTGCCGCGTTCAGAACGGAAAGCTCCCTTTCAAGGCAAAACGCGTCAAACCCGGCTTCCCATACTAGCACCGGGGGTACAAGCGCACTTCCTCCAATCTGGAGAAGTTTGCGCCCGCGCCGCCTCCACGGGGAAACCAGATCATGGAGCAAATCCCGGCGGACACAATCGGACGCTGTATTCCGACTGTCCTCATTCCTGTTCATTCTCGTCCGTCTTCAACCAGCGTTCCAGCGCATCGATGATGCGCCGGGCCTGATCCGCGCTGGAAATGGTAAATTTGGACTGCTGGCGATATTCGCCCGCGCTTTTCTTGTAGCGGCGGATGGTGTACTTGTCCGGCCCATAGCTGTCTGTTTCGGCAATCCACTCCTGATACCGGAAAAGTACGGTCGCCCATGCCCCCTTGGACAAGATTTCCTTGTCCACTTCCTTTACCTTGAGAATGCCTTCTTCTTCATAATTGACCGTCAACT
>JAEXGX010000346.1 GCA_023450535.1 Pseudomonadota bacterium
CAGTATGGTGGACGGATGTTTTCTGTACCGGGGGCGAAAGTTCCTGACCCTGAATGCAGGGGAGGTGTTGCGGGATGCAGAGCAGGAATGCCGCAGATGCATGCGCCGCGCCGGGTTGGAGTAACGAGTGTTTGCTTCTGTGACTGCTGCTGAAAAAGTCAGCAGCAGTCTTTCCTTTTTTCAGGCTCAACGTTCAATTCGCCCCAGCAGGCAAGTCACTTCGTAGGGGATGGTGCCCCACCATTCCGCCACCTCTTCCACCCGGACCGGTTTTTCTTCCCCGCCCAGAATATGGGCCATATCGCCGGACCGGACGGCGGGGATATCCGTGACGTCGAGGCAGCTCATCTGCATGGCTACGCGCCCGACGACTGAGGCGCGCATGCCCTTTACACACATCTGCGCGCCCGGAACGCGCCGAAAGCCGTCAGCGTATCCGATGCCCGCCACAGCCACGGTCATGTCGCGCGGGGCGACAAAACTGCGGCCATAGCCAAGGCTTTGCCCGGCGCGCAGAGGATGTACTTCCAGAATCGGCGTAAACGCTTCCATGACTGGGGCGAGACCGAGGCCGAGTATATCGCGCCGCGTGCCGTGGAAGGGATTGCCGCCGTACAAGGCGAAGCCGGGCCGGGCCAGATCGCCCGTCAATTCAGGAAAGGCCAGCAGACAGGCGCTGTTGCCAAGGGAAAGCCGGATGTCAGGGAAGGCCCTGCGCAGACATCTGGCCGCATCCCGAAAGGTGGTTGCCTGTTCATGCGTAAAAGAATCCTGACCAGGATCATCCGCCACAGCCAGATGGGAAACGAACAGCTCGGGGCGCAACTGCGGGGCACAAGCCAGCTTTTCCAGAATCTGAGGCATATCTTCCGGCAAAAAGCCGAGGCGGGCCATGCCCGTATCGCACTTGAGTGCGATAGACACACTGTTTGCCGCGCGATCCTGCGTCAGGTCAGCCAGGCGTTCAAGTGCCGGCCAGTCATGGATGAGCGGGGTGATCTCGTGTGTGAGCGCCGCACGCGCGTCCTCATCGAATGTGGAGAGGGTGGGCGGAAGAGCCGGGATGTCGCTTGCAAGGGGGGAAAGGCCGAGCAGAGCCACTACCGTGCCCTTTATTCCAGCGCGGCGCAATTCCACGCCTTCCGCCACTGCGCCGACGCAGAAGTGATCCACGCCTTGGCTCGACAGTGTGGCCGCCACGGCCAGAAGGCCGTGGCCGTACGCGTCTGCCTTGACGACGGGCATGAGTGGTTTGCCGGAGGCACGGAGAAATTCAAGATTGTGCAGAAGATTGTCCAGACGGATACGGATGCGGCAGAGCGATTTCACAGTGGCCTCACAGAATAGAGCTGTTCAATATTGAAATTGTGCATGGCCGGGACACGATGTTCTGGCTCACAGGGTTCACGCCTCAGCCCGATAGCTGCAAGTGAGTTGCAGCTATCGGGGATAATGGGGGCTTCGCGGTGCCTTTAGCCGCTGACCTGAAACGCCTTATGGATAAAGAGGGCAGAGATGAGCCTTGCTTCGCTCGACTCCATAGGGCATTTCTTCAAAGTATTTCAAAGTTGAATGCTCTATCCAAAGGCCGGGAACGCCAGTCGCCGGGGCTTTTTTTCGCGGGCGATGTATGCTAGAGCATGACATTCTGTTTCCGCATCGTCATTGACGGGGCCACCGCAAAACGCGGTGGCGGGCCGTTGTGCGGGATCTTTTTTATTGCGTCTTGCCAAGGCTTGCAACCTGGAAGTGTCTGCCCGTGTATTTTTCTTTTCTTCCTCGCCCATGTCCTTCCCTTGTCCGAAGCCTGCTCCGCCTGATCTGGACGGATGGGGGGGCTGCGTCGCGTTTTCGTCTGACAGTGCTGTGCTTGCTGTTCTTTTTTTTCAGCATGTCTGCCAGTGTTCTGGCCGCGCCGGGCATTTCATTGTCAGACCCCGTGCAAACCAAGGGTGATGCGCCCTGGCACCTGGCCGCCGATCATCTGGAAAGCCTTGACGACGGCGTCATTGTCGAGGCAAAGGGCGATGTGGTGCTGACGCGGGGACAGGATTATCTCAAGGCCGACTTTGCCCGCTATTACACTGCTACAGACTGGGTGCTGGTCAAGGGCAACGTGAAGGTGCGCCTGGGACGGGACGAACTCTCCGCCGTCGAGGCCGAGTTCGATCTCAAGAACAATACCGGCTGGCTCAAGGATGGCAGTGTGTTCATGGCCGGGCCGCATATCACCTTCGCCGGGGAAGAGGTGGTCAAGCATTGGGGTGACCGCTATACCTTCAAGGAAGCCAAGGTTACGGCCTGCGAAGGGCCGACGCCTGCGTGGTCGCTGGCAGCGGATCAGGCCACTGTGGAAATTGATGGATATGCCACACTGTCCCACGCTAAATTTCAGGTATTGGATCAGGGGATTCTGTATGCTCCCTGGATGGCGCTTCCCGCCAAGACGACCCGGCAGACCGGCCTGCTCATGCCCGACTTCGGCACCAGCGATGAGCACGGGGCCTTTGTTACCGTGCCGTGGTACTGGGCCATCGACAACAGCCGCGACCTTACGGCCTATGCCTCATGGTTCAATAAAAACGGCATTATGCCGTCCATTGAGTATCGTTCCCATGTGAGCGATGCGGACAAGACCTGGCTTGCCGTTGATTATCTGCATGACAGAGACGCGGGAGCCAATATCAGGGACAACCGTTTCTGGCTGCGCGGCATGGGAGAAGGTCTGGTCGGCCTGAGCGGCTGGAAGTACAAGTATGATGTGGACTATGTTTCGGACGGCAAATTCCTTTCCGACTTCCATTCTTTTATGACCGGCTATGATGAATCGCATGACGCGCTGCTGGAAATGTTCGGCCGCGACTTGCCTACACGCGACAAGAATCGTGTCACTGCGGGGTATGCCTACCGGGACTGGGAACGCTTCGGCATCACTGCGGGCTTCCGTTACGAGGAAAATCCCCTGCTGCGGCAACACAATTACCGGCATGTGGACGACAGCACGGTACAGACTCTGCCCCAGGTCAACGCCTACCTGTACAAGGGGCGTTTGTTGCCGGACATGCCGCTGGAAATCGAGGGCGACGCTTCCACGTCCTACCTGTACCGGGAAGAAGGCACCAGCGGCATGCGCACCGAATTTCATCCGGTGCTGTCTGTGCCGGTGGATTTGACATACGCCACGCTGATCGCCAGCGGCGGCCTGCGCCAGACCCTGTATCACAGCACGTCAGTTTCAGGCTCCTCGCCTCTTGTACTGGGAGATAGCGAACGCCGCAACCAGACGGGCAAGTCGCGTACCATCCCGGACGTTGATATCCAGGCCTATACCGAGGCCCAGAGGATATGGAAATTCACGCCGGATCTTGATGCGGACAGCGTAGGACACTATCAGCTTACAGCGTTGCGCCACACGATTCAGCCTCGTGCATCGTATTCGTGGATTCCCAATGTGGATCAGGAAAAGAATCCTTTCTATGATGAGGATGACCGGCTTCTTCCCTCGTCGGTGTTGAATCTTTCCTTGACCAACCTTTTAACTCTGCGGCGGGACCTGCTGAGTTCGAACGCGGAAGACGGAAAGAACCGGGCCGGGCTGAACCTGATCGACCCGGTGTACAGTGAAATAGCCCGCGTTCGCGTTTCCGGCGGCTATGACTTCCGGGAAGCGAAACGCGAAAGATTCCGGGAAATTCTGCCGCGCCGCCCCATTCTGGATCTCGCGCTTGATACGAGCATAAGCCCGCTGGACTGGCTCAGCCTGTGGAATCAGACCTATTTTTCCATGCACGGCGAGGGCGTCACCCGCAACGACGTAGGCGCGACCTTTTCCAGCGCGCGTTGGGGCAGTTGGAGCGTAGGATACAGCCGGCGCAACGGTTACTATGATTACCGGCGCATTGTGCAATATGACAACCTCGAAGACATGTTGTTCGACACGCCTCTGGAATTGTTGACCAACGCAGTGGAACTGAGATTGACGCCCCGCTGGAGCGTGGGTTTTTCATCCAAGGATGACCTGCTCACCAAGGAGAACTACGAGCGTGACGTCAGACTGACCTACAGCGATCCCTGTTTCCGTGTGAGCGGCTATTACAGTTCCGAGCGCGACGGCAAGGAGCAGAGCTGGCGTATCCGGCTGGAGCTTCTGGGACTCAATGACTAGAGCAATTTAAAAGTGAAATTACTCATGGAATCGGGCGAAGTGTGGCTCCTTCGCGAAGCTGGAGCTAAACGCTGCAAATGAAGAGCGGCTGCTCCGGCTTCAGGCGCGAAATCTGCGGCCCAGAACATTGTGTCCCGGCCATGTATGTTTTCAAGGGTAAGCTGCTCCAGGGAACAGGGCAAAACTCTGCTGTGTGCCTCTCTTTCAGAAAGGAATGACAAAGCGTGGGAGGTGTTTGATGATTGCGCGGCTGACCTGCGGCTCCCTGCATGGTGTGGATGCATACCGGGTAGATCTTGAAGTGGATTTTTCCCGTCAGGGTATCCCCGCTTTTGTTATGGTGGGGTTGGCCGACGGGGCGGTACGCGAGGCACGCGAACGGGTGCAGTCTGCACTCCGCGCTTCCGGGTTCCGGCTTCCGCCCGCCCGGATCACGGTCAATCTCGCTCCGGCGGATCGACGCAAGGCTGGCAGTGCTTACGATCTGCCTCTGGCAGTGGGCTTGCTGGCGGCGAGCGGAATTCTTGCGCTGGAAAAAATTGAAGGTTGGGTACTGGCCGGGGAACTCTCTCTGAACGGGGAAATCCGTCCCGTGCCGGGGGTGTTGCCTCTGGCCCTGCTGGCGCGTGCTGAAGGTGCAAAAGGCATGCTTGTCGCGCCGGAAGTCGGCGATGAGGCCGCCGTGGCGGAAGGGCTTGTGGTGTTTACACCCCGTACACTGGGCGAAGCTGTGGCCTTTCTGGCCGGAGAGACCGAGCTCAATCCCTGCGTCTGTACGCCGCCTCGCCTCGAAGCGACGGCATACCCCCGTGATTTCTCCGAGGTCAAGGGACAGGAGCATGCCAAGCGGGCCATAGAGATTGCGGCGGCGGGCGCGCATAATCTGCTGTTCATCGGGCCGCCGGGCAGTGGCAAAACCATGCTGGCCCAGCGTATACCCACCGTGCTTCCTCCTCTTTCTTTCGAGGATGC
>JAEXGX010000348.1 GCA_023450535.1 Pseudomonadota bacterium
ATGTGGAATCCCTGATGATCGACCGGGTGGTGAAGTCCTTCAACCGGCGCACGCAGATCACCGTGATCAGCGAGAAGCCCGGCGAGATTGCGGAATTCATCGTGCGCGACCTGGACAGAACGGCAACTGTGGTTCCCGGTGCCGGAGTCTATTCCGGCAGGGACCTGCGTTTGCTCATCGTGGTGCTGAACCGGAGGCAGAGCGTGGCGCTGAAAAACTTTGTGCGCAAGGTTGATCCCAAGGCTTTTCTCATTTTTGCCGACGTGTCGGAAGTTGTGGGCGAAGGATTTAAAGACTGGGACAAGACAGCGTGAACCTGCAGCTTTACGCACAGGCAAACAGATATACGGTAAACAGAAATATACGGAGGTTTCTATGCGTCTGCTCGTCGCATCGGACATACATGGCTCTTTGGCAGCAGTGAAACGCCTGCGTGCGGCGGCGGGACGTCTGAACCCGGATATGCTCGTTCTGTTAGGCGATATTCTGTACCACGGGCCGCGCAATCCTCTGCCGGAGGAATATGCCCCGGCAGAAGCCGCCGTGTTGTTCCGGGAATGGCTTGGGGAACAGACATTACCGCTCATGTGCATTCGGGGTAATTGCGATGCCGAGGTAGATTCCATGGTGCTGCCGTTTCCGCTGGCGGAAAACGCGTGGCTGTTCGCGGACGGGGCGCGTATTTTCGCCGTACACGGGCATGCCTTGCCCGCCGGAGGCGTCTTTTCCGGCCTGGTCTCTGGAACCGTTCAGCTTTCCGGACACACGCATATTCCCCGTGCGGAAGAAAAGGACGGCATCCATTTCTGGAATCCCGGCAGTACAAGTCTGCCCAAGGGAACGTTTCCCCAGAGCTACGGCATTATTGAGAACGGCGTATTTTCTGTCTTCGCCCTTGTGGACGACGCCGAACTGATGCGCGACGCCGTCCGCGCCGGTGCATAACGCCTACAATTCCGCCAGCAGATCCAGCATATGCCGGATGTCGTCTGTACCGGGCGCGAGGGGGAGACCCGTCAGGATACCCAGACCTTCCATTGTATCGTGGAAGGTTGCTTCCTCCATGCCGGTGGTGACCGCGCTGTGTGCCGTGGCGTTAATCATAAGCAGTTCCATGAGCGCCGCGCGCAACTCCTTGCCCTCCAGGCCGAGGTCAAGGATATAGAGGCGGGGAGGATTGTGTTGCAGGGCGTCTTTGCAGGCGTCCAGGGTGTCGACGAATGAAACATCCACGCTGCGTTCCCTGAAAGCAGGGAGGCAGGGCTGCCATTTTGCGGCGTCGGTAGTGACGATGAGAATGGTAGTGGTCATGGGGAATCCTTATGGCGCCTTTTTGAAGACGGCGCGTTTTTTTGAGTAGGGGAGGGAGCTGTAGCGCGAAGGGGCCTCAGGCCCCTTTCCAATCCCCCGGAACACCCTGCTAAGATCGCAGAACGTTATTTCTTGTGGCTGCCCGCAAATTGAATGCAACTCGTTGCTCAATTTGCGGGCGCATCGTTTAACCGTTGTCCGTGGGGCGGCGACGCTCCAGTCAGTTTGAACCTCCGGCGATACTAACTCGAAATGTTGCATCTGGCATAGAGTCTGGAGCACAAAGGTTCTCCTGTAGTTCTATGTTGTTACGGACTTTTATGGTTTCGGAGTCCGGAATACGCCGGACAAGGGAACTGCTTAATTTTGGATTGAGCACGCGGGAGACGAGGTAGACCGTGCGGAGCACGGGCCAGCCTCGCGGTAAGCGTGCGGACGTTGAACGGGGAGCGAAGAAGACAGGATGGAACGATACCGGAAGGCTTGTGCGTCAGAATATGGGAGGGGATTGACAAGGGGAGGGGTCGGAGGGGAGGGCGAAGCCCGCCCATGACACAGCTCCCCTTGTCCCTGCCCGGAGGGCGGAAAGACAAAGAAGATCGAACAAACAAAATTCGATGCTTAAGCCTTCGTGCTACAGCGCCGACCGATGTTTATTCCTCTGCACGCCCGGAAAACCGGGCAAAGTTCTAGTGCCCGCCGCAGGAATGCTCGGGCGTGAACGCCGGAAGCTTTCCTTCAAGAAAAGCCTGCACAGACTGCCCCACAGTGGGGAAGTTTCCCGCATAATATACTTCCACGCCCGCCTGGTTGAATCCCATGAGCGGACGCATGCCCATGCCGCCCGCCAGCAGCACATTGACGCCTTCTCCGGCCAGATAGTTCACCGGAGCAAGGCAGCCGCCCTGTTGGTGGGGGATCGGAGGCAGGGTGCGGACAGACGTGACCTTGCCGTCTTCCACTTCAGCGAGGGTATAGATTTCACAGTGGCCGAAGTGCATGCCCATGCCCGCGTCAAGACCGCCGGGCAGAGCGGAGGGAATGGCGATAATTTTCTTGTCCATGATGGATTCCTCGGACTGTTAGAGGTTGGTGGTTTTACGAGCCGCTGCCTGTACGGCAAGGTCGTTGATCTTTTTCCAGGCGTCGGCCAGCAGAGCGCCGAGCGGGGAGGAAGTTTCCGTCAAAGCCTTGCCCGCGATCATGGCCTGCGTCACGTCCGGGCTGAACGGAAGTTCAGCTGTGACCGCGTATCCTTTTTCTTGAGCAAGAGCGTGGATGCGCGCCGTTTCTTCCGGGTTGAGGTCGGCCTTGTTGATGATCAGGGCCACAGGGATGCGGAAATGGTCGCACAGCGCGGCCACGCGCTCGAAATCGTGTACGCCGGAGGGCGTGGGTTCCACTACGGCCACGGCCAGCGTCGCGCCGGACAGGGAACTGATGACAGGGCAGCCCACTCCCGGTGAACCGTCGCACAGGATGATTTTCGCTCCGTTTTCCCGCGCGAGTTCCCGCGCCTGCTGTTTGAGCAGGCTGACCAGGCGGCCGGAATTTTCCTGACCGGGATTCAACAGCGCGTGCGCCATAACCCCGAAACGGGTATCGCTGACGTACCACTCCCCGCATTCGCGCTCTGGAAAAGAGATGGCCTTGGCCGGGCAAAGCTGGAAGCACACGCCGCAGCCCTCACAGCGCAGGGGGTTGATGGCATGGG
>JAEXGX010000403.1 GCA_023450535.1 Pseudomonadota bacterium
TGGACGCCCATACGGCCTGGAGTGCGTCTCCTTCTTTCAGCCAGAGCTCCCGTCCGGTCGCCAGTTCTGTGGCAACGGCGGCGAAGCGCAGTGGCAGATCTTCAATTTGTACACCCGCAGGAACGACTGCGTTTTCAAACAATTCCTGGAGTTTGTCGCGCTTGACCAGTGTGCTGAGCGAGGTGCTGATGTTGAAATAGCTCATCATGCCCAATCGGGTGAGGGAAAGCACAGTTTGTTTCAGCCGATCCAGATTACCCGCCGCGCAGGATGCGCCCACCAGTGCGCCGATAGATGTGCCGCAGACGATGGAAGGGGTGACGCCCATGTCTTTCAGCGCTTCAATGATGCCGATGTGAGCCCAACCGCGCGCCGCGCCGCCGCCGAGCGCCAGACCAATGTTCATTGGAAAATCCTTGTGGTTTGAACGCTTGCCTTCAAAGGACGAGCGTGATTGCCGGATGCTATAGGGTAGACTGCTGCTGCGTCAAGGAGGGGGGAGAGACGCGGAGAAGGGCCGCCTTGTTGTTAAATGTTTCCTCTCATTTGCCAAAGTTCCGGTTTCGTCTTTTTCCTCGTCTGCTGTTCCATGTTGTTTCGGGTAAAACGACCCCTATGCATATCAGTTAACAAGAACTGCTGTCTGTTGTTTTGTTGAAGCCTGATTATGAATGGGGTCGTTTCCACACTCAGGCTTTTTGCATTGTTTAAGGAAATGACTTGTCATATCGTAGAATCAAATTGTTGAATAATAGCGTAGAGGTGTACACTATATGAGATATGTGTCGTTTGATGTTATGATATCTAAATTTTTTTTCATATAAAATATTTTTTTTATGGATATACAAATGTCTTTCATTTTGCTTCTGGGATATGTTTTTACCAATATAAGAGTTATGAGTCTCCATCTGTAATTTACAATGTATCATTATTTTTTTGAGCAAGTATATTTGCAATATATAAAACTTCATCAATATAGTCTTGGCAGTTATGCATGATAAAGCTATAATCTCCAAAATGATTATGTAAAATATTGCGTGCCATTCTGATGTAGTTACCATAAGGCATCTTCATTCACCAGCTTGCGCGCGGCGTTCAGGTTTTCGGCTTCGAGCTGTTTATCGGCCAGTTGGGTATAGGTGCCGGATAGTATCTTCTTCCAGCCGAGTTCCTTTTCTTCCGCGCTCAACCCATTACGGGCTGCGTACTGATAGTACGTTTTCTGCATGATGTTGAGGTACATCATGCGGAGCGGCTGATCATTGGGGTTGTTCAGAAAGCCTTCCAGATTCAGGGCGAGGGACTCCTTATCCTGTCCGTCCGCCCAGACTTTCCGCTGCTCAAAGCGTACATTTTTGCCTTGGGCAGAACCAGGCAGCCAAAACCGAACACGTTGCGAGCCAGCTTCATACGTGCGTCAGCCGTCAGCTTCATTTGATCAGCGATACCCACCCCTTCGCCCTGCCGGGTGAAGATGCCGTTTTTGACATGCCGAGAGCAGGCTTGTATGTTGTAAATAAGCCGCCGGGGCACCCTCCAGTATGCAGACCCCCGTTTCTTAGAGACGGCAGGAGCATTACCCGTTTCGGACGTTTACGAGGGGGCGGCGGCTCTTTACTCTTCTTTCCGTGCCGTTTCATTCCGCTCCTCTTCTTTCTCCGGCAGGCCGGGAAGGGCGCGCCACATGGTGCGGCCCATCATCTGTTTGCCGGATTTGTTCTGCGTCGTGCTTGCTTTTTGTGATGAGGTGTCTTATTTAAAAGGTGTACTGTCGCGTGGGGTGGAGGTGTTCTCTGTAGCCCCCCCGGTGGTGGCGGGTTACGACACCGTATCTCCCGCCCCTTTTGTTATTTGTGTTTCCACATAGTTTTGCCCGCGTTTTTCCCTGCGGGCGATTTTCGTTTTAAGCTCTCCATCGCGTACCACCAGCATATCCCAGATATCTTTCTGAGTATCCGCATCAAGATACTTTCGGATGAGGTATGCCTTCGCCTCACCTTCGGCTGTGGTGAACTCCACGCGTATATCCTGATTCCTGGGCGTGGAAGGCAGGGTGCCGAGGTAGTCGTTGCGCACGATATCTCTGTCCACAAAATGCTCGTAATCCAGCGTTCTTCCGTCTTCTCCCCTGCGGAAGCGCAGTTCGCCCGTTTCCAAAAAAAATCGTTATTTTTCATTCACGGCACTTGATCTTTTCTCCGGACGTATATATTATGAACTTGCCATCGGGATGGGCGATTCCAACCCGCCAGCGTTTCGGACGTACGGTTCCGGGGGCAAGGCCGCTGTAACAGGCGGCCTTTATTTTTTAACTTTGTACATGGTCTTGAACGCAAGCTGTTTTTTTCCTGTGCGTACTTCCTCACAATATAAGGTAAAGCCGTCAGGGGTAGTTTTCTTATAGATGATTATAGCGCTACCTGTCTTGCTTTTTGCTCCCCGCACGATATTTTCCGGCCTGATCAATTCAGGCAGAGCCGCAATATCTTCACGCGTTACGGGAACCTGGTTAGGATATTCCAGGAAACTTTCGCCGTCTTCTCCGTGTCGCCTCACAGCATGCCATACCTGCTCAGTTGATACCGTATGTGTAAAACCGCCCTCTACCTTCCAGCCTGTTTTTTCTGACAACAGCGTAGCTTCTTTTGAGGTCACAAATTGCCAGGGCAAAGCATCGGGCGAAAGCTCCCTGCGTTCCGCACGGTCAAACATGACGGCCAGTTTTTCTTTCAAGCGCCCCATTCCCAGACGCTCGTTCAACAAGGCCTGCACCCATGGCCGCGGTCCGGCCAGTTGCACAAGAGTTTCCGTATCTACATATTCCCCGGCTTTGGCTTTTTCGAGTACCGGTTTTGCCAAAACAGGCGAAGATCCGGATTCACTCTGGGCAACTTTGCCTCCCTGCGTATAATATGACGGAATTTCCTGTTTGCCGGAGGCCAGTTCTGCCTGAAGCCCGGGATTCCTGGCCGCGTCCAATAATACCTGTTCCGGCGTTGTTCCCGTTTGTTCGTATATAGTTTTCAGTCTGGCTTCCAGCGCGTCCTTACCGCTTCGGAGCAGGGTTCCCGCCGCCTTGCCCGCGCCCCCCAGAGCTTTCATGCCCAGAATCAGAGTTACTGCATCAGCGAAGTCCTGCGCATCGGGCAAACGGCCCTCCATTCCGGCCGCCGCCGTGGGCATGGCCACCGCTTCGCCTGCCAGCCTTCCCACTCCCTGCGCAACCGTCCCGCCCCCGACAGAGCGGATGGCTGCTCCCGCACCGGCACCCGCAAGCCCCGTGGCCGCGCCGATAGTCATGGCCTTGCCCGTTGCCGTCAGATTGTCCCCCATACGTTCCGTGAATTCGTCCAGAGATTGCGGTGTGCCCTGCCGGATATCGTTTTCCAGTACAGAGCGGGTTCCTTCGGTCAAACCCATGGCCCCGGCGGGAATGGTAGCCGGGGAAGCCATACCGCCAAGAGTTCCCAGCAGGCCGCCGGCGGCCAGAGTAGGGAGATCCCCGACTGTCCGTCCGAGGGTCAGGGCAAGCCTTCCCGCAGGGCCGAGAGCTTCCAGATCCCGCTGGGTGAGAATGTCAGGCGCTTGTTCTCTCCACCACAGCCCGGAAACCGATTCCTGCAGGCCGTGTCCCAGAGCGTCACCCAGAGAAGGCGGAGCAATGGGAGGTATTTCCCCTTTCAGCGGGGGAGCGGGGATGGGCGGGGACTGCCAGAATGGGCCGACTCTGGGCGAAGACAGGGCATCCGGGGTTCCCGTCTTCACCACTTGCGGCCCATCTGCCGCAATCCTTGCGTCATGCCGCTGCCGGACGCGCGTGGCGGACTTCGCCAGCATCTCGTCGGTGAGGATGCCGTTTCCGGTCTGTCCGTTCCGGGCCAGATCGCGCAGAACTTCCTCATACAGCCAGGCCGGGGCGCGGACTTCCCCGTGTTCGTCCGGGGCCATGCCCAGATCAAGGCAGATATCGTCCAGGCGGCCGAGGGACAGCATGCCGTTGTTTTCCAGGTAGCCCAATGCCCCTTCCACCTGTCCGTCCGTCAGCCCGCCGCGCAGGCCGGCGGCAAGGATATCATCGGCCGTGGGGGCACGGCCTCCGGCCCGGGCCGTGTCGATGAAGCGCAGCAGGTTCATGGCGCGGCTCATGT
>JAEXGX010000414.1 GCA_023450535.1 Pseudomonadota bacterium
ACTCGAAGGCGTGACCGAAGTGCGGGAACAGACCGTCGCCACTATGGCTCGCTACAGCGAACTTGCCGTCTCTATGGAGAAAAGCGCAAAGAATATTTCCGAAATGGGGGTTTCCGCCCGTCTGACCATGGACAGCCTGCGGCGCTTGCTGCGGGAGGATTCCGCACCGCTGGTGGAATTCGGCCAGACCATGCAGGCTCTGCGTGATGCGGCCAATTCCATTGACAATCTCGCCACGCTGCTCGAACTCAAGCCGGATGCCCTGATTTTCGGGCGGCGGCGTTGAGTCGGGGAACCTTTTTCAGGAGCGCGCTATGAAAGCCGTCCTTGCCCTTGTTTTGCTTCTGTCCCTTACGGGGTGCTCCTTCTCTTCTCCGGTCGTACATTTTTATGTATTGGCTTCACCCGAAGGCGAGGACATTTCCGCACGGGATCGGGGGGCTGAAGGCCCGCGCGTGGCCATCATGCCCGTGTCCTTGCCCGGTTACCTCCAGCGCCCACAGATGGTGGTGCGCCAGGGGGACAATGTGGATATCCGTATTGAGGATTATCATCGTTGGGGAGAGGATCTCTCCTTGGGCATCGCACGGGTGCTCAGTCTGACCATGACGCGAGATATGCGCTCCCGGCGCGGTGTGGCCATGCCGCTGCGCAGCGGCGCGCCCGCCGATTACCGGGCGCAGGTGGACATCCGCCGTTTTGAAGGCGCGCCCGGCGGGAAAGTGCAACTGGAAGCGGCATGGAGCCTGAGCCGGGATGGTAAAACCTTGCGCGACGGAGTATTCCGAACGGATAGTGAAGCTGGTGCGAGCATGGCTGACATGATCGAGGTCCAGTCGGATTTGTTGGAAGAGCTGGGCAGTGAACTTGCCCGGGCCATACTGGCCGTGGATGCGGAAAGTTCCGAAGTGGAGCGGAGGCGCGATCGCTAGCAGATCAGTCCCGTTGGCACACTCTTGAGGGGGTTCCTCGCCCCTTCGATCTTCCCTTCGGCGCCTGCCCGAAGGGTGACGGGCAACGCGGGCGTAGTACGTCCTGCATCCCCGATTATTAAACTATGTTATAATTATGGGGGCCCGGGGGGGATTATCTCCCCCGGCGGGGTAAGGGGCAGAGCCCCGGTTTAGCCGAAGGAGTTGACATGCTGAAACTGCCGGTGCGCGCACTGCTGCGTCTCTGTTACCGTGTCCGCGTGCGCGGAATGGAGCATAATGCGGAAACGGGCGAACGCACGCTGATAGTCACCAATCCCTCCTCTCTTCTGGATGCGCTGTTCATCGCGTCCATGCTGCCCCAACGCATGGTTCTGGCCGTGGATCGCAAGCTGGCCCGGCGCTGGTGGATGAAGCCCTTTATCGCCCTTTCCGACGTGGTGGAAGTAGATTTCTCTTCTCCTACATCCACGCTCGCTCTGGTACGCGCGCTGGAAAAGCATCGCCGCTGCATGGTCTTCCACGGCAAACGCTTTCAGAACGATCCTGATTACATGCGTGTGCTGGAAGCCACTGCGCTTATTGCAGAAAAAGCCCGTGCCGATCTGTTGCCCATTCGTGTGGACGGGGCGGCCTATTCGCGCTTTTCCTATTTCCGGCACAGGGTGCCGCTGCACTGGTTTCCGCGCGTCACACTGACCGTGCTCCCTCCACAGAAGCTGGAGGCTCCGCGTGACCTGCCGCCGCGCGAGCGCCGCCGCCGGGCCGCCGTGCAGCTTTACGGCATGATGACGGAACTTCTGTATTCCTCTGCCCGCATTGATTGTAATGTTATGCAGTCTTTTACCGATGCGGTACGGGTATTCGGGCGTTCCCATGTCATAGCCGAGGATCAGGACCGCCATACCCTGACCTACGGGGCCATGCTGACCAAGGCAGAGGCGCTCGGGTGTTCCCTGGCGCGCGTGTTTCGCGGCGAAAAAAGGGTGGGCTTCATGATGCCCAATTCTTTGCCGGGCCTGGTGGGCTTTCTTGCCCTGCACTGCGCGGGCAAGATCCCGGCCATGATCAACTTCACAGCAGGAGCGCGGCCCGTGGTGTCCGGCTGCCAGACGGCGGAACTGAAAAGCGTGCTGACCTCCCGTACCTTTATCCGGCTTGGAGAACTGGAAGCATTGGAAAAGGCCATAAAGGAGGCCGGAGTCCGCCTTGTGTACCTGGAGGATATCGCCGCCGCCATGCCGCTGCGCGACAAGATCGGCGGTCTGCTGGCCTCATGGCTGCTGCGTGCGCCAAAGACTCCGGCGGATGAAGCCGCGGTCATCCTGTTCACCTCCGGCACCGAAGGTATGCCCAAGGCCGTGTTCCTGAGTCACCGGAATCTGGCCGCCAACCGCGAACAACTGCTCTGCGTGGTCAACGTTAACGCGGGCGACCGCATGTTCAACTGCCTGCCCATGTTCCACTCCTTTGGCCTGGGCGTGGGAACCTTGCTGCCCCTGCTCAGCGGCATGCGTGTGTTCGTCTATCCTTCCCCTCTGCACTATCGTATAGTTCCCCAGCTGTTCTACGAGAGTCAGTCCACGGTAATTTGCGGCACGGATACCTTTTTTTCCGGGTACGCCCGCTACGGGCGGCCCTACGATTTCTTCAACGCCCGCCTGGTCATTGCCGGAGCGGAAAAACTGCGTGACTCCACTGTCCAAACATGGAAAGCCAAGTACGGCGTCACGATGATGGAAGGCTATGGCGCCACGGAAACCGCGCCTGTCATTTCCGTGAATACGCCGGCCAATACCCGCAAGGAAAGCGTGGGACGGCTTCTGCCCGGAATGCTTTCCCGCGTACGCCCTGTGCCGGGCATAGGAAATGACGGTAACACGGGGGAATTGTGGGTCAAGGGCGACAACATCATGCTCGGGTATATGCGCGCGAATGCTCCCGGCGTGCTGGAACCGCCCAGTGAGCCCGAGGGCGGACCGGATGCCTCCGGATGGTATGACACCGGTGACATTGTGGAAATGGATGCCGAAAATTTCATTTTCATCAAGGGCCGGGCTAAACGCTTTGCCAAGGTCGGCGGGGAAATGATTTCCCTGGCGGCGGTGGAAAACGCGCTGCGCGATCTGTGGCCGGATGTCCGGCTGGGAGTGGTCAGCGTACCCGATGCAAAAAAGGGCGAGCAGCTTGCGCTGGTGGTGGAACGTGAGGGCGTGACTTCGGGGCAGATTGCCACGGCCTTCGCCGCACGCGGCCTTTCCCCCCTGTGGACGCCGAAAAAAATTCTGTGCGTGAAGGAAGCTCCGCTGCTCGGTTCCGGCAAGTTCGACTACCGCACCGCACGGGAAATGGCCCTGAAGGCGATTTCCCAACCGTAACTCCCCAAAAAAGGGGATATCACGTTCTTCGCACAGTTTCCCAGCTCAGGCCGTGGCTTTTCAGATATTTGTTGAGGCGCGCGGTGTCGTCCTCTCTGCGCTTTTTCATGCGTGAGCAAGCGAACAGCTTCTTTCCCGCCTCAGTGCGGCTGGCTGTGTCCCGGCATACTGTCAGCACTTCTTCCAACTGCACGGCGTCGAACAGATCCCGTTCCTCCGGGGGAGGCAACAGCCCGCGGGCTGTAAGCTCTTCCTGAACGGGAAAGCGTGTTTTTACAGGAAGAGAAGAAGGCGGCGCCTGTTCAGTTGAAAAAGGCCGGGGGTTCCCGTTTTTCCATTTGGATCGCAGCAGGGTGATTTCCTTCTCCACAGTGGCCTCGTCGATGACGCCCTGAAAGGACCAGGTGAACATGCGCTCCATAGAGGCCGCCAGAGTGCGGAAATTGCTCGGCCAAATGGCTTCGTCAGATGTGGCGAAGGCGAGATAGCGCCGCCGGGCGGCGGGTAAGAACTCTGCGAATAAGCCTTTTTCCGCGATGATGCGTTTGAGTTCGTAATCGATATTGGGTTCAATGTCCTCCCGGCGTTCGTTCAGGGCAGGCAGGTCGAAGTGCCAGAGGTTGATGCGTGAAAGCAGGTCAAGGCGGAATGAGCCTGCCCGTAAATCATCGCTCAGGCGGCGGTTGGTGGCGCAGATCAACTGAAAGCTGCTTTCGACTTCTTTGTCCGAACCAAAGGGCATGAAGCGCTTTTCTTCAATGGCCTTGAGCAGGAGAACCTGCATATCGGGCGTCAGTTCGCCTATTTCATCCAGAAAGAGGATGCCGTTGTTTGCTGTGCGCAGCAGCCCCTCGCGCGTATGTTGCGCTCCGGTGAACGCGCCCTTGACGTGCCCGAACAGGGTGGACAACGCGCTGTCTCCCCGCAGTGTGGCGCAATTGACGGAAACAAAGGGGCCGGACACCATGCCCCGATCCCGCCGCAATTCATAGATGCGCCGTGCCAACTGCGACTTGCCGGAACCGGTGGGGCCGGAGAGCAGAATGGGCGCGGAGGAATGCATGGCCACATGTTCGATATCCCGGATCAGAGCGTTGAACGCCGCATTGCCTGTTTTGATCGAGGATTTGAGAAAATCCAGCGCATCGCTGCGATCCCTTTCATATTGCCCGATTTCTGCGACCCAGCGGCTGATTTTTCCTTCATAGATTTCCGCAAACCAGCCTGTCCGCTCCAGATCCCGGCGCAGATGCACGATACGCAGGGGCAGGTTGTGCAAATTGCTGAGCAGGATGAGCATGAAGGCATGAGCAAACAAATTGCCGCTGGAAAAATACATGTAGTAGTCAAATGAGCCGGCATCGAAAGTAAAACGTGAGAAAAAGTCGCTGAAAAAACGGTAAGAAGAGCGGATATCGCGCACAGTGAAATCGTTCTCGGTTTTCACCGGAACAAAGGTAATGCGTATGCCCTTGTTCGCCTTTTTCAATTCGGCGTAAAACAGCCGGATATGCTTGCGATTGGTCGGATTGATGAAGAGGTAGAGCCGGTATACCGGGAAAGCCTCCAGGTGAAGAAGCTCAATGAATTGCCGCCACTTGGTTTCCCTTTCCTCGGGGTTCAGTACCACATAGTCGCGCGGAATGGTGGCAAAGACGATATTTCGTTTGGGATGCGGGATAGGCATGGCAAGACTCGCAATAAAAACTATTTTTCACAATATAATAAGTTTATTATACAAAATCAAGATAGTTATCTGATTTAATCAGAATAATTTCTGAAAAACATCTGATAATCTGACAGCGAGAAAAGAAATAATTTTAAAAATATTATATCTCTGCATATTATAAAAATATTTTTATCTTGTTCTAGATGGCATGTCTTTTGCTCCTGTTGAAACAGATATCGCGGGTATGACCCGACACTGGAGACTGTTTTACAAAGGAGTTCACATGCGCGTCACGAAAAGGGATTGGGGCTCGCTGTATGAGACAGATGTACTGATCCTCGGCACGGGCGCCTCCGGCATGGGGGCGGCGCTCAAGGCGGCGGAAAAGCATGCAGACGTGCTCATGGTCGGCAAGGGTACTCTGGAAAGTTCTGGTTCCCTTGGTGGGGGAAATGATCATTTCATGGCTGTGCTGGACACGGACGAAGCATATGACAATCTGGAAAGCTTTGTGGATTTTTATATGAAATCCGCCTATGGCTACAAACGCGAACAGATCGTGCAGTGGCATGACGCTTTTGCTCCGTGTCTGGCCGTGCTTGATGAGGTCGGTACGGAATTCAGACCCAAAGAGGGCGGCGGGCGTTATCGCTCCGTAGGGTTTGGCCAGCCGGGCGCGTGGTGGCTGCATAT
>JAEXGX010000030.1 GCA_023450535.1 Pseudomonadota bacterium
TAATGCTCCAGAATATCCGCAATGATTTTGGCCGGACGCGTGGTAAAGGGGCGTAGCGAGGCCACCAGCTCAAGATCGGCAAGAAAGTCAGGATATTTGGCTCCAGCCTTGTGCAGGGCAGCGGCATCGCCCGTGGCCGCCGCGTCGTACAGCTTGCGCGAAGTCTTGGGGCCGATGCCCTTGGTCAGGGCGGCAATACGTTCAAACGAAGGCAGATCCAGAGGGTTCAGCACCAGCCGGGCAAAGGCCAGCACATCCTTTACGTGCGAAGCCTCGGCGTAGCGCAGGCCGCCGTATTTGCGAAAGGGAATGCCCAGCTTGTTCAGTTCCACTTCCAGATGATAGGACTGATAGCCCGCGCGGAACAGCACGGCGATTTCCTCCGGGCGCACGCTGTCCAGCAATTCGGCGATGCGCCGGGCCGCAATTCTGCCCTGCGTAAGATCGCTCAGAGGGCGGTACAGTCGCACGGCGGGTTCGTCCGCGCATTCGCGGCGGGAGAAAAGCCGCTTGCGGTAGCCTTCGGGTGCGTTTTCCAGCAGGGCGTTGGCCACGTCCAGCACGGGCTGGACCGAGCGGTAGTTCTCCTCCAGACGCACGATACGCGTGCCGGGAAAAAGCTTGGGAAAGTCCAGAATGTTGTGCACGGTCGCGCCCCGGAAGGCGTAAATGGACTGGGCGTCGTCGCCCACGGCCATGACTCCGGCCTTTTCGCCTTCGCCTGCCAGCAAGCGCACCAGCCGGGCCTGCACCTTGTTGGTGTCCTGGTACTCGTCCACCAGCACATGGCGGAAACGCCGCCGCTGGGCGTCCAGCACTTCAGGGCGTTCCCGGAGCATGGCTTCCAGCTCAAAAAGCAGGTCGTCGTAGTCCAGCAGGGCATGTTCCCTGCGATAGGCGGCATAAGCCTCACCCAGACGAATGATATCCGGGGCGTGGGGCAGAAGGTGCTGAGCTTCACGCCGCAACACGTCTTCCAGTTCCATTTCCTTGTTGCGGGCCTTGGACAGCAGACCGATGACCGTCTGGGTCTTGGGAAAGGAGCGATCCCCCTTGCCAATATTCAAGGTCGCCTTGCAGTGCTGGATGGCGGAAGCGCTGTCCGCACTGTCCATGACGCTCAACCCCGCGCCGCGTTCGAGCAGCCATTCCGGCTGCCAGCGGCGCAGTACGGAAAAGGCGAAGGCATGAAACGTGCCGCCCTGAACGCCCATGAGCTGCTGCTCCAGCAGCATCGACGCGCGATCCAGCATTTCTTGCGCGGCCTTGCGGGTGAAAGTGAGCAAAAGCATGGAAGACGCGTCACTGCCCTGCTCCACCAGCCAGGCCAGGCGGTAAACAATGGTGCGCGTCTTACCGCTTCCCGCGCCCGCAATGACCAAAAGCGGCCCTTCGCCTGCGGTGACGGCCTCGCGCTGTGCCTCATTAAGAGTGGAAATATCAAGCATGAGAGGCGTCCTCTGACAGCACGGGCCGGGTATCCAGTTCCGGGGCGGAGCTCGCGGCGGCCTGCGCTTCCAAAGAAGCATCTTCCGCGCCGGAGCTCATGACATCCATGCCTGCCGCCGCGCGCAGGAGCTCCCACAGCTTCACCATGCCCATCCCGGTCTTGGAGGACACGGGCAGGGGAGCCTCTCCCCGCAGAAAAACAGCCCATTCCCTGCGCCGGGTTTCGCGCTCGCGCTGGTTGCACTTGTCGGCCTTGGTCAGCACGGCCAGCACGGGCAAGCCGTGCGCACGGGCAAAGCTCACCATATCCCTGTCTGCCTGCTGGGGGGGCAGGCGGCAGTCCAGCAGGATCGCCACGGCCTTGAGCTGCGGCGTCGCGGTCAGATAATCCCCGATAAGCTCACCCCAGGCCCGCCGTTCCGCCTTGCCGCGCCGGGCATAGCCGTAACCGGGCAGGTCAGTGACATAAAAGCCTTCGGGCGCGGCCCGGAACAGGTTAACCGATCGGGTCTTGCCCGGCGTGGAACTGACCTTTGCCAGTTGTTTGCGCCGGGCAAGCGCGTTGAGCAGGGAAGATTTGCCCACGTTGGAGCGCCCGGCCAGGGCGATCTGGGGGGCATCGCCCATGTCCGCAAGAGCGGCCTTGAGCTGCTCCCGCGTAAAAAGCGTGGCCGCAAGCTCCAGCGTGGATTCACGCTTCACGGCACGGGGTTCATCTGCGGATTTATCTGCGCGTTTATCTGCCGGGGCCGCAGACGGCGCGGGGCGGTTCTGAGACATGCTACCTCACAAGGAAAAGCGGGGGCGTTCACTCCGCACAGGGGGAACGCACTGCCGCGATGTTGACAAGACGGGCGGTATCGACAAAACTGAATACTTTGTGAACACGAACTGGTTACGATACTGAACATGGCGCGATATCTCACCCTCTTCACGCTCGGCCTTACGGATCAAGAGCGTACGGAAAAACGGGTGAAAGGCGAATAAACGGCGGAAAGACGGCAACCAGAAGGAAGCGAAAAGCTCCGGAATCCGGCGGCATTTCCGCCGCACCGGCAAGAAATCCGGTGGAGAAAATTCTAGCCTTGTCCGGAACAAAAGGCAACGCGAAGCCCCTGAAG
>JAEXGX010000055.1 GCA_023450535.1 Pseudomonadota bacterium
ATCCAGATGAAGAAATACCCCCTCCTGCTCTACACAGCGAGCATACCCTTCTCACCACTGAAGCGCCCAAGGAAGGGAAAAACAAAAAGAAATTACTGGCCGTCATCATCATTTTGACACTGGCGGCAGCTGGCATCGGAACCGCAGTAGGGCTTTTTGTCCTGAAGAAAACCACGCCGCCGCCCATCCAGACGGCCGCAGATACCCCGCCGGTCATCGTGGTGCCTCCTGCTCCGCCTCCGCCTCCTCCTCCGGCGGAATACAACCTTAAGCTTGACTCCTTCTGGGTGCCGGTAACAACTCCGGCAAATGAAGAGCGTTTTATGGTGGGCACCTTTGTATTGAACACCAAAGACGCCGTCCTGTATACGGAAATGCAGGACAAAATCACCACGTTACGCGACTCCATCTATTATTATCTGAGGAACAAGGATTTCGCCTTTTTGATCGACCCCGCCAATGCGGAAACAATCCGTGAGGATCTGATCGCGGCCATCAATCACTACCTGGTACAGGGGGAACTGAAAAACCTTTATTTTGATCAGTATATTCTGCAATAGCGCACACGAAAAACAACGCGCAGGAGGCAGCATGGATCCCACCATCATTCCCATTCTCAACGCCCAGCAGCAAGGCATGTCTTCATGGGCGCACGGGGTGAACGTCCTGCCGGAAATGGCTCAGGCCAACGCCCAGAACCTGACACTGCAAATGCTCAAGCAGCAGAAAGAAAAGGTACAGGCACCGGAGGAAAGCAAAAACTCCTCCCAGATTTCCGAACGGGAAAAAGGGAACGGAAACGCGTGGCGGGAACAGCGTCATGGAGAAAGGCACCCGAAAACGGAGAATCCGACCGAAGGGGGCGAGAACGAGCGCCCCAGTGAAAACCCGTTGGTAGGCAAGCTGCTGAATGTGCGCACCTGACAAAAAATCTGTTGCTTCCGCAGTCTTTTCTTCAGAGAGAAAGGCCGCAAAACCATAAAGGAACCTCTTGATGAACACGGCTGCGCTTGTCGCCGTCACCGCCGCTGAACTTGCCCTCATTATCCTGGTGCTGCTCTTTTTCATCAGACTGCGCCGTTCCGAACAAATGCTCTCTGCCCTGCAGTCCAATCAGGACGACTTGATGGAGCGCATGCTGCGCAACGCCGAGCTGGAACAGGAAATGGTGGCGAGCTTTGCCCAACGTCAGCAAGAACTCATTCAGCTCAATCGAGTTATGGAGGAGCGCATCCTCAATCTGCGTAAGCTGCTGGAACAGGCGGAAGGCATCACCCGTTCCCCCCATTTCCTGCGTGAGGTCATCCTCAACTGCCGCCGAAAAGGACAGAACGTGGATGAAATTGTACGGCGAACCGGTCTGGCCCGGGATGAAATAGAACTTATTCTGGCCAGAGAGGCCATGCAGGCAGGAGAAAGCCGCACCGGCACATCCTAGAGCATGTTGTGATTGAAATACCTACCAGCCAGGACTCCATGTTCTGACTCGCAGCCTTCACGCCTCCGCCGGAGGCTCGTTTCTCTCGACTCCGTGAGAAATTTTATTTTGAAATTGCTCTGAACAGATTCCGCTCAGGCACCAGACATACCGGCTTGACTTCCGCCACGTCATGTTTTTGAATATCTCTCTGTTACAAACCGCAATGCCCGCCATACGGGAGGCTCTTATGCACAATCTTTCCCTTCTTTTCTCCGGACTGCGGCGCTGCGCCGTCACGGCGGCCCTTGTTCTCGCTGCGTCCACCTTCTTTTCCGCTCCCGCCCAGGCCGGCGTGGAAGGCCTGTACTTCGCGGGCAAGCTCGGCCTCAATCTTCAGTCACTGCATGGTGCGAACCACGGCCTTTCCGGCGACCAGGATCAGACCGTCGGCCTCGGCGGGGCAATCGGTTACGATTTCTTCCCTATGGCTACCATGCCCGTGCGCATAGAGCTTGAACTCATGTACCAGACGGAAGCCAAGCACACCGATTCCGGCAGTATGCTTAAAGACTCCGTGGGTACCGTATTTGTGAACGGTTTTTACGACTTCCACACCGGTACGATTTTTACGCCCTATGTCGGCCTGGGTATCGGCACGGCCTGGGTGGATTCCAAAGGCGACATCAACGGACGCGGCGCAGGCACCAACACAGAAACCAACTTTGCCTGGAATGTCGGCGGCGGTGTTGGCATTGAACTGAGTTACAACCTGACTCTCGATCTCAACTACCGTTATGCGGGCTTTGGCACCGCGCGAACTGGTTCCTCATCTCAGGGCGTGGCAGATGGTTCGCTCCGTACCCACCAGTTCCTCGCGGGCGTGCGCTATACCTTCTGATATCCCGATTCCATGCTTTCGCCGCAGTAGCCTCCTGCACTCCAGACTGGTGCACTCTTTGTTGAGGGGGCTCCTTGTCCACCTGTAGCAACGCTACAATCTACTCCCAATTTTCGGGACTGCTAACGTTATCAGCAACCTCAGCCCCCCGTAAAACGGGGGGCTTTTTTCTTTCTTCGCCTTCCCCCACTCTTGCCACGGCATTACAGCTCTGAAAATATTTTTCGAATACTTCTGCTCTTGCTCCCCCTTATCTCCCCCTGTGTCTCACCCTTTATCTCATTCTTTTTCAAAACAAAAATCACCCTCGAAATAATTATTTCATCTTGTAATTCAAGTTTATACAAAGTAACAGAAAATAAACCGATATACCTCACCGGGAAACGCCCATGCCTCTAAGAATCATTCGGCTGATTGTACTGGCGCTCTACTCCGCATGGGTGCCCCCCCACGCTGAAGGCTGCTGAAGACGGCGCGCTTGTCCTTTCTGTCACGCCCAGCGTTCTTTCCTCCGCAAACGGCACAACGACCGATCTTGCCCTCAAAATGGAAGTGCCTGTTTCCGCAGTGCTCCACAGCAATGCCTCGGGCAGAGCGCAACTCATGTTTCCCGATACCTCCACCATAAGTATCTCGCCCGGCACGGAAGTCTCGTTGGCCGACTTTACGGATAACGAAACCGAGCAAAGCCTCATCCTGAACCTTGTCCCGGGCACAGCCCGTACCGTCACCGGCGAGGTCAGCAGGCGCACCCCCGCCGCGTTCATCATAAATACGCCCCAGGCCAGCGTGGGCATTCGCGGTACTATCGCAACCGTCAGCGCACAAGGGGACATTACCCGCATTTTTCTTACGGAAACCTCGGGGCAGGGAGTCACCGTGCGAGCTCTGAACACGGGGAAAAGCACCGAGATGCGTATGCCCGGCAACCTGATTACGGTCGGCCCATCAGGCATGGAGAAACGTCGGGCCAACACGGGTGAGGCGCAAAATTTCAATGCCGCACTGAGAGGCGGGGAACCGTCCTCGACCATCTCCGCATCCTTCACTTCCGCCGATCCCGCAGGCCGGGCTATCCCGCTGTGGGCGCGCATCACCGCTATCGCAGACGTCTATGACGCTCTGTTTCCCGCTGCTGCAAGGAGGCATGGGACGCCTCCAACGCGTTGAGCACCTTGCAGAAAGACGCCGGAACCCATTTCGATCCCGAACTTGTCGAGCACTTTTCCGTCATTCAGGATATAATCCAGGCTATCCTTGAGCGGTACTCGGACGATTGCGAATACCAGACGCTTGACACAAACCGTAATGCATCTGATTTCCGGATTACGTCCATCCCCGCAACAAAAAGCCCCCGCGCTCCCAATCAGAAGGAGCGCGGGGGCTTTGCCAAATCTGATACCCCAGTCTTATTCCTTGGCCCCCATCCAGAGGTGGAACTCAGCATCAAAACTGGGCTTGGAAGTGCTCCAGGCCACGCCGTCGGTAAAATAGTTGTCGAGTTCGGTCAGATTTTTGTCCAGCGTACGCAACAGGTGATCCACATTGAACAGTTCCGTCTCATTGGCGAGCAGCAGCGCGTCGTAGGCTTCCTTGAGTTCGGGGCGGAAAAAGTCCTCTTCCGGCGTATCGGAGGCCAACTCCTGTCCGTAGGCCTTGCCGTAAGCGCGCCGAAGCTTGCCGTGCTCAATCCTGTCGTAGCGCAGGGAACGGATGAAATTTTCCAGTTCCTTGTGCAGATCATAGAACTTGTTCACCACATTCGCCCCGGCGCTGTGCGGAAAGAAGGCGTCAAAGGAGAGCAGCAAAAAATATTCTTCATACAGGAACTTGCGAATGCGGGGGAACGATTCTTCGTTATACAGAAAACTGTCCCAGTCAGCGACTGGTTTGTCACCATCCATAGCGTCGATCAGGCGCATCTTTTGTTGAAGCAGCTCGCCATAGGCACGGGTGCCGCGCCGCTTAAGCCTGGTGATGTCCAGCGACTTCGAGTGAAAGTACATGATGACGGACGCGCACAACGCGACCAGGGCCACAGCAAAAACAGCACTGTTGACATACATGATGATGGGATGGTCAAGACCAAGATCCGTGAACATCATGATAATCCCGAGCGAAAGCACGCACAGGGTGACCAGCGCATAGGTCAGATTGCGAAAGGTTTTCATTACTCCTGCTCCAAAACAGATGAGAGCGCTTCCGGCATACTATTACCGTCGAAAGCGCTCGTACACGCGCGCCGTCGTTCCAACCCGGAAACGAAGAGACAGAACTGACTATTTTCACCGGGACGCGCGATTATTAACTTGTGCGGGCTGACTATCCAATGAAACGGAACAAAGGTCAATCCCGCTGTACCCAGTGCCACCGTCACATGTTCATGGCGGCACGTTCGGCTATCTATGCGCTTTTCAAGAATACTCTGCTTTTATTCGTTCCTATTTCAAGTATATCCCGATAGTTACCCCCGGCTTTATCCTTTTTCGCACATGGGGAAGGCTTGTACGCCGCATTGTCTTCCCCTGCGAGGCGGCGTATAAGAAATCTTTTCCATAAATCCTATCTTTTTTCACAGGAGCGACAGGCATGCCCACCTTCCATCCGGCTTCGCGCATGGCGAACGTCACTTCCTTCCTCGTCATGGACGTGCTGGAGCGCGCGCAGGCATTGGAGCGCACGGGCGCGAACATTATCCACATGGAAATCGGCGAGCCGGACTTCGCCACGCCCGCCTGCATCGTGGATGCGGCCAAACACGCGCTGGACAACGGGTTTACTCACTACACCCATTCCATGGGCGATCTGGATCTGCGCGAAACAGTGGCGAAGCACTACCGGGCCAGATACGGCGTAAGCGTCGACCCCGGCCGGGTGTTCATCTTCCCCGGCACCTCCCCCGGCATGACCATGCTTTTCCAGACCCTGCTCGATCCGGGCGATGAGGTTATTCTTTCCAACCCCGGCTACGCCTGCTACGCCAGCTTTGTGCATATGGCGGGCGGCGTCCCGGCCGAGACCCTGACCTATGAGGATGACGGCTTCCAGTTCCGCCCGGAGGATGTGGCGAAACGCCTCACTCCCCGCACACGGGCCATTCTGGTCAATTCACCGTGCAATCCCACTGGCATCCTGCTGGAGCCCGAGCGCATGAAAGCTCTGGCCGAACTCGGGCCGCTGATAGTGTCCGATGAAATTTATCACGGCCTGACCTACGGCGACGGGCCGGAACACTCCATGCTGGAATTTACGGACAATGCCGTTGTCATCAACGGTTTTTCCAAAGCCTTCGCCATGACCGGCTGGCGGCTGGGCTATCTGATTGTACCGGAACACCTTGTACGCCCCATGCAGCTGGTCATGCAGAACTGCTTCATTTCTCCCAACGCGGCGGCGCAACGGGCGGGCATCGCGGCCCTTCGCCTTGCGGGCGATGAGGTTGTCCGCATGCGCGGCCTGTACGACGAACGGCGGCGCTTCGTATTAAAAGAACTGCGCGGCATGGGCTTCAGCATTCCCGTGGAACCTCGGGGCGCGTTCTATACCCTGATCAACGCCCGCCATCTGAGCGGAGACTCCCTCTCCCTGGCCTTTGATATTCTGGAAAAGGCTCATGTGGGCGTTGCGCCCGGCATCGACTTCGGTTCGCAGGCCGAGGGCTTCCTTCGCCTCTCCTACGCCAATTCTCTGGAAAACCTTGCCGAAGCCATGCGCCGCCTGCACGCGTATATTGAAGAAAAGAAGTAAGAAATATGGGGGGGGGGGGGGGGGGGGGGGGGGGGGGGGGGATGGGGGGGAGCCCCCCCC
>JAEXGX010000087.1 GCA_023450535.1 Pseudomonadota bacterium
GCCCAGAGTGATGCCGAATATATAGCTCAAGGCAGTGGCCACCGTCCACATCACGGTGACGCCGACGATGAAGACATAGTTGGAATCGCTGGCTGACCGCAGCATAAAGCCCGCCAGGATGTTCACCGGCCGGCCGAACTCCAGCAGAATATCCACAAACAAAATGGTCACACACAGGTGGATAATCTCCGGATTTTCCGTCAGCAGCGGCACGATGACGCGGCCGAGCAGCGCAGTTATGACGGATATGCTCACGGTCACGGCAAGCGCGGCCTTGAAGCAGAACCAGCCCATTCTGTAGGCGGCGTCGATACGATGTCTGCCGATAAGCCAGCCTACCAGAATGGATCCGCCCTGCCCGACGGCACTGGCGAACAGATAGGAAAACATAATGATATTCACGCAATAGGTGCGGGCAGCCAGAGCTTCATTGCCCAGCTTGTTGATGAAAAAGGTGATGACAAGCTGAGAAAACTGGTAGGAAAAAAACTCTCCGGCGGCAGGAAGCCCGATGGCGAGTAACTCCCGAAGCTTGCTGAAAGGGAAGGGGCGGAAAAGGAAAAAGGGAACGCGGACACCCTTGCGAAACAGAATGAAGGCCAAAAGGCAAAGTGCCACGGCGCGGCAGGCGGAGGTGGAAATGGCCGCACCGGTCACGCCCAGGGCGGGGGCTCCGAAATGCCCGAAAATCAGCGTGTAGTTGCCTGCCATGTTCAGGAGATTCATCAGCAGGGTGACGAACATGGGGGCGGAGGCCATTTCCATACTGCGCAGCACTGCTGAAATAGTAAAGGCCAAGCCCTGCAAAAAGGCCATGCCGCCCACGATGCGCATGTATGAGGCCGCGTCGGCCATGAGGTCGGCCCGGATGCCCATAAGATGCAGAATGGGTTCTGCAAACAGGGCCAGCGCAACACTCACGGCGAGGCCGGAAAGACCGTTGAAAAGCAGGGAAATACCAATGATGCGTGTGACGTTTTCCGGGTCACGGGAGCCTCGATAGCGGGCGCAGAGCACGGTGGTGCCTGCCGTAAAGACCTCAAAAACAAGAAACACCATATTCAGAATCTGGGCGTCTACGCCCACAGCAGCCACGGCGTTGTCGGAATACTGGCTGAGCATGATCACGTCCACCGCGCTGAGCAACATGATCAGAAGCAGTTCCACAAAAATAGGGCCGGTCAGGCTGAAGAGTTGGCGGTGCAGATGGGGGGCAGCAGGCATGGAGGTTCCTCGAAAAAGAGTTCCACACAGTAAAATTCCTGTGGAAGGAAGATGAGCGACTTAAGGGCTGATATGGGGGGTAAAATGCGAATAGCGCCTGAATAGTTCCTTGTAAAGAGCCGGATGTGAAGCCCCGTGTGGCAAAAATGAACATTGAATTTTGCTGTGCAGGCGGCGAAAAGTGAAATTGAATAAATCGGAGCATGGAAAATCTTGCCGATCAGCGAGATAACAAAAATCAAAAAATATAAATCATACTGTAATAACTAATAATAATTACCAGGGCATAGTTTTTGCTTGCTTAGAATATTTCAAATCTGAACTGTGCGTTATCATAAAGTAATACGGTGCCGTCATGGGGCTTGTTGTTAATCATAATATTCTGGCCGGGCATACTTCCCGGTTTTTGAATGCGCACTATCGCAAGCTGAGTGATTCCACGCGCAGGTTGTCTTCCGGGTTGCGCGTGGAGACGGCGGCAGACGATGCCGCGGGGCTGGCCATACGGGAACTGATGCGGTCTGATGTGGCTACCATGAACCAGGGCGTGCGCAACGCCAATGACGCCATTTCCATGATCCAGACGGCGGACGGGGCGCTTCAGGTCATTGACGAGAAATTGATCCGTATGAAAGAATTGGCGGAACAGGCCGCGACCGGCACCTATGACAGCACGCAACGTATGCTCCTCAACGAAGAATTCCAGGCCATGGCTGCGGAAATCGACCGTATCGCCAATGCCACTGAGTTCAACGGAATCAAGCTGCTGGACGGCAGCCGGGCTGGAACTCACGGTGGGGACAAAATGCTCTCCTCTGGAGCGCTCAAGGTTCACTTCGGAACAGGTAATGCCAGTGCCGGGGACTATTATTATGTCCATATCAGCGACGCCAGCACCAAAGGGCTGTTTGAAGGGACGCGCGAGGTACTTTCCGTAACCGGATTCACGGAGCGTCTGCCCCGCACAATGGTGCCTGTGGGCGGCGATGCCGAAGGCCAGAACGTCATGGCGCTGCCCAACGGCAATGCTCTGGTTCTGGTCAATAATCACAGCGATCGCTCCATACGCATGTTTGAATATACTCCGGAAGGCACCCTGGTCCGCCAGCAGCGCATACCACAGCCCCCCACGAGTACAGGCGTCATGCAACCCAAGGAAAGCATTGTCCTGCCGGATGGAAATATCGCCATTTCCTATTATTCCTGGGGCGAGGACGCCTTTCGCCTCGTCACGTATGATGACGCCTGGAATATGGTCTCTAACGAGGTGGTTCCGGCGGGAGGGGGCATCGGCGGCTTTGAGGACATGGCCATGTCCGTGGCGGGCGGGTCCCTGTTGGCTGGGGGGGTAGTGGGCGGTAATGTGGTTCTGGCCATGACCGACGACGACGGCTCAAACCCTCGGCCTCCTGTTGTCCTTGGCCCCGGGGCTCATGCCGCGTCCACAAATTTGGGTAACAAGCACCTGGTGGTGGCACACAACGCCGGTTCGCTGGAAGGGTATTTTGTAGATGGGGCGGGTACGTCAAGCGGACCTTTGGATCTGGGAGAAGGGGCTAGAGTCAGATTAGTTTCCTTTGGGGACAAGGCCGTTATGACCTATAGCCACGCCGATCTGCAAACCGGGAGAATTTCTTCTTACGCACGGGTGGTCAATGCCGACGGCAGTATCGGGGAAGAAACCAGGCTCAACAGCCCGGATGCTACGCGTGACAACAGTGTGGAAGATATTGCCATTTTGCGTAATCCAGACGGCAGTCTCAGCGAACAGGTTTTGATCTCCTGGAAGAACAGTGCGGACAACGGTACGCTTTTGGCTGGTTCTTTTGCCGTCGTCGGCGGTGTAGTAAGCCCCGCCGGTGCGCCGAATATGGAGTTTGTAAGCAACATTACCGGCAACGGCGTCGGCCCCAGCAATATCGCTGTGCTCAACGACGGCACGATCATCAGCGACTGGCAGGAAGATATCAGCATGGGCGGCGTGGACAATAACGCTTTAGGTATTTTCAAGGTAAACTGGGGGGAAAAGATCTCCGTTAAGGGCGATGAGCCGGATTTGTCCATTGAGACGCAGGGTAAGGCACAGAGGATATTGCCCCAGATAGAGCGGGCCATTGCGGTCAAGGACAATATCAGAGCTTCTCTGGGCGCGTTCCAGAACCGTCTGGAGAATACCATCACCAATCTGTCCGTCCAGGCCGAAAACCTTCAGGCTTCCGAATCCCGAATTTCCGACGTGGATGTGGCCGAGGAAATGACCGATTTCACCAGATCGCAGATTCTGAGTCAGTCCGCTACGGCTATGCTCTCGCAGGTCAATGCTCTGCCGGAAATGGTGGTTCGGCTTATCAGTGCTGTTTAACGTTGAAATTATACATAGCCGGGACGTTATGTTCTGACCAATAGGTTTCACGCCTGAAGCCGGAGCCTGCTCTGTTGTTCATGCCTGCACGTCTTGTGGACCGGCCGTCGGGGGGCAACGCCGCAAGTGAATTGCCTTCAGCATTTGAAGGCGTACGTCGTTAACTCTGAAGCCCCGCAAAGCTTTTGAGGCTTTGCGGGGCTTCTTGAAACGGAAAGTTGGTGGGTCGTGCAGGATTCGAACCTGCGACTCTCTGCTTAAAAGGCAGGTACTCTACCGCCTGAGTTAACGACCCGAGAAGTGCGTTATTACCTTCAAGACCGTGTTGAGTCAAGTAAAAAAAACGTCATTCTGTAAATTTTAGAACATTTCAACTTTAAAATGCTCTGCGGAATCGCCAGAATTGAGCGGGGTGCAAGGCTCATTTCTGCTCTCTTTATCCGTAAGGGCCAAAGACCCCTCGGCGTCCTTACTGTTCTAGCATAGCCACAATTCATTTGCGGCGTCAAGCTGAGGCGGAGGCGTGAACCCTGCGATCCAGAACATCGTGTCCGGCCTGCACAATTTCAATATTTAACTGCCCTAGAAAAAAATATGAGGGGGGTCATGGCGTTTTCGTGCTGTGAGTCAAGTAACGGCCGTCGCGAAAACGGTTTGGAAAAACAGAGCGTAACAAGGCTGCTGATAAAATCATCTGTCTGTAACGGGAGCTTTTTGTACTTTTCCACCAGACAGGTTGAGCTCGTGCTATCTTGCCTGCTGTTTACGCCAGCGGTAGGGGTTGATCGGCTCGGGCTCAGCCCACAGGCCACGCCGATCGCGCCGCGCTTCCTGCTGAAACTGCCGCCATGTTTTACAAACAGCCTTACGACAATGGTAGTCGTATACCCAGGCCAGCCCGTTTTTCAGCAGTTCTTCCTGAAGGCTTGTGCCGGACGAAGCTAATGAGACGATGCCAACAGTCCTGCGGTGGCTGTTTTCCTCCTGTGCTTTTATAACTTCCACGCGTTTGCCCTGCGCGATATTGCGGAGGAAATTGCGTGAAGCCCTACCGTAGGGCTGGCCGATTTCCGGTGCGTCCACTCCCCATAGACGAATATTAATTACGCGTCCCTGCTCGTTGCGTACGCGCAGAGTATCGCCGTCATGCACGCTGAGCACCACGCCAGGCCATGCGGTTGCTTGAAGGGGCAGAAACAGAAAAAGAAAAAGGGCGGAAAGAAAGCGCATATGGCTCCGGGGAAAACGCAGACTGGTTTCAGCGCGCGTTAATTACGCACAGGAGAGAATCAGGAAACGGAAGATCCATGAAGACTTCCACTGTTGAGCATGACTCCGAGCAAGGTAAGATTCCACACGAAGCCTGCGGGCCAGAACGCGGTGTCCCGGCCATGTATAATTTTAATATTGAACTGTTCTAGGGGAAGAAGGGAGAAATGGCAACAGAACCGAAGGTTCAAGGTTGACTGAGCATACGCTCAATATCCGGAAATATATGCCCTATAATGGGGTGTGGGAGAAGAATGTTCCGGCAAACCTTGCTCGTGGGAGGGGGTAACTTGCTGGATTATATATTATGGTATCTATTTTGCATAAAAAAGAACCAAGGTTGTTCATAACGTCAGCAGCCCCGAAAATTGCGAGTAGGTCGCGGCTTATTTGTACTGTCGCTATCCGTAAGCAGTGAAGGCGCGACAATGACTGTTACTGTAGCCCCGTTAGCTGGCCGGAGCCTGTTCCGAAGAGAAACCGACAGTACGAGCGATTTTCGTACCTTCCTGCCCGGCGTCCCCAGATATGGGGGGCGGCCGGTGAGTGGCGAAAACCCTCAAAGAAGGATTTTTATTATTCCAGAGGAGCCGTCATGAGCCTTGTTGTCAACCATAATATGATGGCCGCCCATACTTCTCGAATTCTGAATTCCCATTATCGCAAATTGAGCGATTCCACTCGGCGTCTCTCTTCCGGGCTAAGGGTGGGAACGGCGGCTGATGACGCCGCCGGTCTGGCCATTCGGGAACTGATGCGGGCGGAGATTTCTACAATCAATCAGGGCATACGTAACGCCAATGACGCCATCTCTCTGGTTCAGACGGCGGATGGGGCTTTGGCCGTTATTGATGAAAAACTGATTCGTATGAAAGAGCTGGCTGAACAGGCTGCTACCGGCACCTATGACTCTACTCAACGCCTGCTCCTCAACAGCGAGTTTGAGGCTATGGCGTTTGAGATTAACCGCATTGCCAACGCTACCGACTTCAACGGCATAAAGCTGCTGGATGGCTCTCTCGTTGGCGAGCATGATGGTTCCGGCCTGAAC
>JAEXGX010000103.1 GCA_023450535.1 Pseudomonadota bacterium
TTTATGTGGCCCTGGGCTGCATGCTCAATGTGGTGCCCATGATTCTGCTTACCCTGCCCGCCATCTTTCCCACCATCGAGGCGCTCGGCTTCGACCCCGTATGGTTCGGCGTGGTGACCGTCATCCTCATGGAAATGGGCCAGATCACGCCGCCCATGGGGCTGGTGGTTTTCGCCCTGGCAGGCATGCCGGACGGCGCGCCCATGGCCTCCATCTTCAAATACGTCATCATCTTCGTGCTGTGCATGCTGGCGCTTATCGCTCTGCTGGCCATCTTTCCGCAAATCGCGCTTTTTCTGCCCAATATGGTGATTTAGGTCCCAAAACATATACCGAAAGGAGAGTGTCATGAAAAAATTGTGCGCCCTGCTCGCCGCCACGGCAACCCTCTGTGCATTTTCTGCCGAACCCGCACAGGCGGCATCCCAGCGCCCCATCCGCCTCAAGATGCAGACACAGTTCATGGATCGGCATCCCATCGTGCAGAAGGTATGGAAGCCTTGGATCGAGGAAATCAAAAAACGCACCGACGGAAGGGTCATCATCACCTTCTACAACCCCAACACCATCTGTCCGGACGGTGAACTGCTTGACGCCGTACTCAAGGGGCAGGTGGACATCGGCGATCATCAGACCACCCGCAATCCTGGCCGCATGCCGATGAACGCCGTCATGGCGAAACTCATGCCCGGTTCATCCGTGAAGGCCACCACGCGCGCTTACTGGGAGCTGTACCAGACCACGCCCGGAATTCAGGATGAATTCAAGGGGATGAAGGTACTCGGTCTGCATATCGCCTCCCCGGTGGAAATTCATACCAAGACCAAGCGCGTGGAAACACTGGCTGATATCAAGGGGCTGCGTCTCGTCGGCCCCGGCAAAGATTCCATGCTCATCGGCAAAGGGCTGGGGGCCGACCCCATTTCCCAGCCCGGCTCTGAAATGTACATGGCGCTTTCCCGCAACATGGCGGAAGGCGCAATCTATCCCATCCCGGTGTTCCGTTCCTTCAAGCTCAACGAAGCCACAAGGTACACCACGCTGATCAACAGTGTTTCCGGATCGCAGTGGATGGCCATGAATCAGACCACATGGGACAAATTGCCGCCCAAAGTACAGAAGGTGTTTGAGGAAACGACCGGGGAAGTCATGAGCATGGCCATGGCCGACGCCATCATGGAAGGTACCGCCAAGGATATGGAGGCCATGAAGAAGGAAGGGCATGAATTCATCATCATGTCTGAAGAAGAGCGCGCCAAGTGCTTTGAACAGCTCATGCCCGTTCTCAAGGCCGGATGGCGGGAAGAACTGGGCAGTCAGCCCAAGGTCGCCGACCCCGATGCGCTGTACCGGAAGGCCCAGGCTCTGGTGAACAAGTACAGCGACATGGAACGGGCGCAGGCCGGGAAATAGGGAGCCCCGGCACCTGATAAAAGCGCCCGTCACTCAAAAAACTTTACACAATGGGGATGTCGTCATGAAAAAATTCTTCACCCTCATTCTCGCCGCAGGCATGATCGTTTCCACCGGCGGCGGAGCTTCCGCCGCGAGTCTGAAAGTGTCCGGCCAGTGGCTGACCGCTTTCCATGTCACCGACAATCTATACGGTGCGAACGCGCTGAAAGAGGGCAGCAACGACGGCAAATTCAAGGCCAATCAGCGTATCCGTATCAACCTCGACATGGTGGCGAACGAATCCCTGTCCGGCCGCGTGCAGCTTCAGGTCGGCAACGGCGCGTCGATGCCCCATGCCTACGATTGGGGCACTGGCGGCGTAGGCAGTACCGGCAAGGATGTAACCGCGCGTCTGGCCTACCTGGACTGGGTGATTCCAGGCACAGATACACTGGTTCGGATGGGACGGCAGGAAGTGGACATTCCTTCCTACACCTTCCTCTCGCCCGTATTCGACACGCCTTCGGCCATTGACGGGGTAATGACCTATACCCCCGTCAACGATATGCTGGCATTCACCGTCGGCTGGCTGCGCGCTTCCGCCACGCTGAACAAGTGGGGAACGGCGCATTATCCCCACAGCAGTGTCGACCTCGCCTACCTTTCCGCCGACCTGAAATTCGACGGAGTGAGATTCACCCCCTGGGGCATAGTCGGCCTGCACGGCAACGGCGAAGTAGACGACAAGGGAACCCGCGTGGGTAACATGGACATGATGGGCTATGGCTACAGTACCGTCGACGAGGCCCGCACCACGGTATACTGGGTCGGTGCCGGCGGCGAGCTGACCATGTTCGATCCGTTCCGCTTTACGGCCGACTTTGTCTACAGCGGCAACGACGCCGACGGCACGGCGGGACGCAGGGGATGGTACGCCGCTCTCGGCGCGGAGCTGAAGACGGGCTTCGGTACACCGTTCCTGAAAGGCTGGTATGCCTCCGGTGACGACGCCGACTCCGAAAAGAGCGAACGGCTGATGTCCATCAGCAGAGGCGGACTGTTTGACGCTTCCACCATCTACTTTGACGGTATGGGCATGCTGTCCCAGCCCATTGACAACCAGAGCGCCGCAGGCACCTGGGGTATGCAGCTCGGTGTCAAGGGCATCTCCTTTGTGGAGGCTCTCACCCACATGCTGTCCGTGACCTATATTCAGGGCACCAACAATACCAATCGCATCACCAATCCCGCGTTGAGAGGCCAGCTGAAGAACTGCCTGCTGGTGGACGACACCCCGGCCCGTTACATGACCACCAGCGACTCCGCCTGGGAAATCGATTTCCTGAGTACATACAAACTGTATAAAAACTTCTCCGCCTCACTGATGTTGGCATACCTTATCACGGACTTTGACGAAAATATCCGTGCCGACAGGTATGACAACGCTTTTCGAGGCACGCTGATGTTCACTTACAATTTCTGATACGCAGTTTCTGTCTTATTCTTACGGGCGCGGAAGTATCTCCGCCCTCGAAACACGGAAAGGATCATCCATGTCCAACAACGCCATTGTCATCATGTTCGACAGCCTGCAATTCAACTAGTCTGAAAACGCCTATACGGAAGGTCTGCCCACGGTGCCCTGCCGCTGCGCCATGCACACCGGCCGCTATACCCTGCCCTATTCCGGCTGGGCAGGCCTCTCCAAGGAAGACACCACCATCGCCGACCTGTGCCGGGGCCGACCCGTCGACACGGCGCTGGTCTTTGACTGCCCCATGTACCGTCTGCCCAAGTTCGGATACACGTGCGGCTTCGACAAGGTATGGTTCCTGCACGGCCATGAGGGGGACGACTATTTCTTTGAAAACGATGCTCTTATCCACTACGAACCCAAAGACTTTATTGCGGAGACAATTTTGATTAACGGTACGTCGCCAGCCGTTCCTTCAGAAAAGCGAAAAAGGCCGGAGCGTCTATGCCGGTCAGCACATGCGCGTTGGCCAGGCGGCCCGTTTTATCCCGCCAGTCAGCCAGCGTGTGCCCGAAGGTCAGTGTGCCTTCGCAATCCACATCCACAACCGCATCGCATCCGGTGAAATACTCGGGATGCAACAGCCAGGCCACAGTGGTGGGGTCGTGCAGCGGCCCGCCGACCTCTCCGTAGCGCTCCGGATCATTGCGGTCATAAAAGGCAATCAGCTCCGCCGCCACCGAAGCCACGCGCCGGTTCAACGTTTTGAGCGAGGCTACCCATTCCGGCTTGGCCAGAGCTTTGAACGACATATCCAGAGGTGCAAGCGTAATGGGTACGCCGCTGGAAAGTACAATGCGCGCCGCGTGGGGATCGGCCAGCATGTTATATTCCGCACTGGGCGTGCGATTGCCCAGAGCGGAAAACGCACCGCCCATAATCACCAGGCGTTCGATCCCCCGCGCAACGGCAGGCTTCATGGAAAAGACCACGCCAAGGTCGGTCAGCGGACCAATAGCGCAGATCGTCACCTTTTCCCGCCGCCCCTCCGCCGCATCGGCCAGCGTGTTCAACAGAAAGTCCACCGCATGCTCCCGCATGAGCGGCATGGACGGGGGCGCCAGCAAGGTGCCGCCCAAACCGGAAACCCCGCTGTATTTTCCGAAAATCTGTTCGCGCAGCATGGGGCGCGGACACCCTGCGTAGACCGGAATGTCCGGGCGGCCCGCCAGTTCGCAAATGCGGCGGGCATTATCCTGCGTGGCGGCAAGCGGCACGTTGCCCGCCACCGCGCAGATTCCCAGCAAGTCCAGTTCCGGTGAGGCCAGCGCCAGCAGAATAGCAATGGCGTCATCCACGCCGGGGTCGGTATCAATAATCAAGGGGCGGGGTTTCATGCTGCATTCCTTCCGTACACGCGCAAGCGTTCTGTCAAGTCGGCGAAAAAGGCGTCGGCATTAAGGCCGGTCAGCACCAGCGCATTGGCGGGGTGCCCCGTCTGCCCGAACCAGTCAACCATAGTATACCCCATACAGCGCTCGCTGACGCATTCCACAGCCACAAAGCCTTTCTTGCCGGAAAAATGCTCCGGATGAAGCAGCCAGCCGAACACTGTGGGGTCGTGCAAAGGAACCCCTCTACCGCCGAAGCGGGAACTGTTTTCGCCGCACACAGCCAACAGATCCGCCGCAAAGCCCGCCACAGGGTTGCCCACAGCCCGGATGGCCGCCAGCCGTTCCGGCGTCACCAGTGCTTTGTGGGTAAGATCCAGAGGCGCGATGACTAAGGGGACTCCGCAGGAAAACACCACCTGCGCAGCATGGGGGTCGGCAAGGATATTGAACTCAGCGCAGGGCGAAGCGTTACCCTGCTCGACAAAGGCTCCGCCCATAAGCACAATGCGATCAATACCGTCCACAATGCCCGGGTCCTGAATCAGAGCCAATGCGATGTTCGTCAGCGGCGCGAGCGGGCAGAGCGTCACTTTCGGGCGCTCGCCCCGCGCCGCCTCACGCAGAACACGGATCAAAAAATGCACGGCATGCTCGTCTTCAGCCCCATGCGCAAAAGACGCGGCGGAGTGTCCGCCCAAAGTGCCCAATCCATCTGGGCCGTGGCACGCGGCGTATTCCGGCGCACGCAACAAGGGCCGGGAACATCCGGCATATACCGGCACGTCCATACAACCTGAACGTTCGCGCACGGTCAACGCATTGGCCAGCGTACGCTCCAAGGGCATATTTCCAGAAACAGTGGTAATACCCAGCACTTCAAACTCCGGCGAGGCCAATGCCAGAAGCAGAGCCACGGCATCATCTATGCCGGGGTCAGTGTCGATGATAACGGGAATACGTTTCACGAAAGCAGTCTCCTTTTCCGGTGTGCCAGCGCACGACATGTCCATACGAGTTCGTTTGATATTGAAGGAAATTCTTCCAGTAATGATAAAAAACTCTTCGAGTTTTTTCACCGCCTATCGGTCCCACCTCTAACTTCGGGGGCACCGGACAGCAACAACGCGGCAAAGCCGCGATCTATTCACAATTTTTGAGACCGCTGTCTTTATCAGCAGTCTCTTCTTCTCTCTTTTCACACTCTATCCATTCTGTATCAAAATTTTTAAATCGCTTTTTCATAATAGCAATGGCTTCTTGATTTTGGTCAACAAGAATACAATTTCTCCCTGATGTATAAGCTGCTTCTCCCAGTGTTCCGCTTCCACCAAAAAAATCACAAAGCATATCACCGGGATTGGAATGAATTTTTACAATACGTGAAATGATTCCTAGCGGTTTTTGAGTGGCATACCCTGTTTTTTCC